>DAOVZV010000045.1 GCA_030634925.1 Sulfurovum sp. | reverse complement strand
TTTGGTATTTTATAGACTTCTCAAAGATAAAGAAAAGGAGGGTATAGATGATGAACTAGAAGAGTTCATCATTGAGTTTAAAAATACTTTCCAAGGGACAAAGACAGCACTTATGAATTTTTTAACTATATATAGTAAAGATACAGCCGTACTAGATGAGGATTTTATCAAGTCATTTAATGATATTGTAGGTGTTCTAGCCCAAAGAATTGAGTTTGAAGAGAATAATCTATATTATAAGCTCAACGGCAAATAGTCTATGCAACAAGAGGATAAAGATACTCTAAGAGATACAATATCCAAAGAGATAATAGATATACAAAAACAGATAAATACTCTACAAGAGAAGACAAAGCCTATATCTCCTGATTGTTCTTTAGGACGATTAACTCGCCTAGAGGCTATGGGTGAACAGCATGTCTATCACAAGATACTTGACCAATCACAAATTCGTCTTACTAGACTTACAAATGCTTTATCAAGAATAGATAAGCAGATGTTTGGTATCTGTATAGAGTGTGAAGAGCCTATTGGTATGGGACGGATGAGTATTAGACCAGAGAGTGTGAGATGTGTAGATTGTGCAGGTTTGTTGTGATATTCAAGCACAATTCAATTATGAGGAGTATGATTTTATGATAAGAGTAGAATTTTTAGGTCCAATCGGAAAAGAGCCTATAGAGATAGAAGCAGATAATCTATTAGATGTATCTAATTATCTAAAGAGAGATGAGAGTATAAGTAAGTGGTTGGATAAATGTGCTGTAGCACTCAATGATATGATGATAAGTGACCCAAATACTCCTCTCAAAGATGGAGATAAATTATCTATCTTGCCTCCTGTGTGTGGTGGATGATGGAGCTTTATGATGGAGATTTGGATACCAAAGAGATATTTGGTCGATGGCTAGATGAGCAGAGTAACTCAAATTATGGAGCATATATCCCATTTGTGGGTACTATCCGTGCCGAAGATGGTATAGAAGCACTTAGCTTTGATATATATGAGCCTATATTACAAAAGTGGTTTGATGATTGGCAAGATAGAGCCAAAGCAAAAGGTGCTATAGTCAAGATGGCTCACTCTATTGGAGATGTACCTGTGCATAAGTCATCTTATGTATCAGCTGTATTCTCTCCCAAACGCAGAGTGGCGTTGGAGCTTATAGATGAGTTTGTAGAAGACTTCAAGGCAAATGCTCCTATATGGAAGTATGATGTGATTGATGGCAAGAGGATTTATGCAGAGGATAGAAGTACACCTATGGATGGTTTTGGACTTTTAGGATGATAAATATGATAAAGGAAAAATAGATGGCATTTATTCATTTTGATAAATCTATGGAGATAATACAAAATCTCAATATAAACAGTTATAAGACAAAAAAGCTATATCTAGTAGATGCGTTGGGTTATGTACTAGCAGAGGATATAGTAGCAGACCATAACTCTCCTGCGTATCCTACTTCTGCTATGGATGGATATGCTATTATACACGAGGATTTGCCTCTAACTACTCTGAAAATAGCAAGTATCAATCCAGCAGGAAGTGTGGTATCTGATGAGGTAATAGGTGGTACTTGTATCAAGACATTTACAGGTTCTCTAATGCCAAAAGGTGCAGATACTCTTATACCTATAGAAAATGTAACTGTAGAGGGTGATGAGATAACTATCAAAGAAGAGGTATGTTATGGATTTGCTGTGCGTGAAGTGGGTGAGAACTACAAAGCAGGACAACTTCTCATACCAAAAGGTACAAAGATTGATTTTGCTCAGATAGGTGTAATGGCTAGTCTAAATGAGGTAACAGTATTGGTTTATGATAAGCCTACTGTAGCTATCATATCGACAGGTTCAGAGCTTTTGGAATTAGGACAAAAGCAGACCAACAATGCACAGATACGAAGCTCAAACAACTATATACTAGAAGCTATTGTCAAAAAATATGATGGTACACCTATGCAGTTGGGATGTATCAAAGATGATAAAGAGAGTATCAAGCAAGAACTATCTGATGCTTTGGAGAAAAGTGATATTGTCGTGACTACTGGTGGTGTAAGTGTTGGTGATTTTGATTTTGTCAAGGATGTGATACGAGAGATAGGGTGTGATGTACTATTTCAAGGAGTTAGAGTCAAACCAGGACAGCATATTATGGTAGCACGAAAGGGTGATAAGTTTATTATTGGACTCCCTGGATTTGCATACTCATCTACTGTGACTGCTTTACTATATCTTGTGCCACTTATAGCGTTGCTTCAAAAAGGTAAATGCAGATTGGTCAAGACAAAGGCAGAACTTAGTGAACCATTTATCAAAAGAGTAGCAAAAGCAGAGTTTGGAGCGTGTAATGTAAAGCTGATTGCAGGTAAATATTATGTAGATTTCAAAGGCAAAAAAGTAGGCTCATCAGCTATACTTACCAATATGCTAGGAGATGTAGCTCTTTTGTTTACTGATGAAGAGGAGAAATCCAAAGATGTTGGTGATGAGGTTATGGTATTGTTATTAGATTGATTACCTATTATAGTTAGCAGGAGAGATTATGTTGGAATTGAGTGAGATAATAGAAAAACTAAAAGATATAATATCAGAGAGTACTCTAAATAAAAAGGTATTTGACAAAGATGTTGCTACTGCTTTGAATATCCCTCAATCAACATTTGCTACTATGAAAAAGAGAAACTCTATACCCTATCAAGAGATATTGGAGTTTTGTGCAACAAAGAAAATATCATTAAATTGGCTATTTTTTGACCAAGCTGTAGATATGCTAAAAGAGGAGACTGATAAGTTTTTTCAGGTTCGATATTTTGCCAATATCAGAGCTAGTGCAGGTGGTGGATCAGAAGTATGGGGTGAGAGTTATGAGGTTATCAAATTAAATAGCAGGATGGTTGGAGATATATCAGGTACAGGACGAAAAGATTTGGATGCTATTCATATATTGGGTGACTCTATGGAACCCACATTGGCAGAAGGGTCGGTAGTTTTTGTAGATAGAGAAGATTTGGATATATCCAAAAAAGGTATATTTATAGCTTCTACTCCATCAGGACTGTTTATAAAACGGATAAGAGAGATAGATGATATGATAGAACTAATATCTGACAACAAGATATATCCAGCAGAGTTATTATATTTGGATGAAGTGATTATCATAGGAAAAGTAGTAGGAAATATAGAAAGTGTTTTATAATTAAATGAAAACTATAAATAAAGTCAAATCAAAGATAGATAAATACAGCAAAATTACCATAATTACACATATCAATCCTGATGCAGATACTTTGGGTACGGCATTGGGTATTTATGCATTATTGGTTTTGGATAGAACTAAAAAGATAGAAGTAGTATGTGCCTCTGTACATCTGCCTATACATTTGGATTTTTTACCAAACTACAAAAAGATAAAACATAAGATTGATTATTCAGATAGCTTGATAATTAGTTGTGATTGTGGTAGTATAGATAGATTGGGTTTTGATATTGAGGGACGAGATATTATCAATATTGACCACCATAATAGCAATACTTTGTATGGAAATATAAATATAATAGAGAGTTCTTACGCTTCTGCGTCACAAGTAGCATTTGGACTATTCAAAGAGATATATAGTATAAATCTCGATAGTGCTGTATGCTTTTATAGTGCATTACTTTCAGATAGTAGGTATTTCACATCTACATATATGACAAAAGAGGTATTTGAAGTAGCCAAAGAACTAGTAGAGATAGGAGTTCAACCAAATGAGGTAGCATCCAATTTTACACAGAGACAATCTTTGGCATCAGTTAGGATTTTGCAGAGAGTTTTGGGTAGTCTTAGTCTATATAAAAGTGCAAAAGTATCTATATTATATGTAACTCTTGATGATATGATAGATACTGGTGCTTTGGTGGCTGATATAGAGGGGATAGTAGATTATGGTATCTCTTTGGTGAGTGTGGATATAGCGATATTTATCATAGAAGAGGATACAACAAGACGAATATCTTTGCGTAGCAAAAAGGTAGATATATCTCCATTGGCAATCTCTTTTGGAGGAGGTGGACACAAAAACGCTTCAGGTTTTAGTGTTCCAAAATCTATATTACAAGAAACTATAGATACAATTTTAGAAAAGATAGAAGAGTTAGGATTGATAAATGAGATATAGAAACCGTAGAAAAAAGGGTATGAAGATAGTAAATATATTACTATTTTTGGGCTTGATAGCTATCTTTGCTTATGTATATACTGCTCCAGAGTTTGAAAGGGAAGCACCAGAAGTACACAACAAAGATAGTATATTTTGGAATTTAATCACTCCATTTGATATAGAATTGGTTGATAATGAAGCTCTTTATAGCTTTGAGCTTATATTGAGTGATGGTAAAAAGAGTGTAAGTATTGGCAAGAGTACTTTTGATGATAAGGCAAAGAGTAAATCTGTATTGGTGCATTATCCAAAGCAAAATATCTTAAATCCAAAAGCAAATAAACTAAAGCTAAAAGTGATAGTCACAGACAAGAGTTACTGGAACTTCTTTCAAGGCAACTCTAGTGAGAAGATTATAGATATAACTGTAGATTACAAGAGACCAAATCTAAATATATTATCCAATTCATATAGCATCACCAAGGGTGGTAGTGCATTGGTAGTGTTCAAAGCTGAAGATAAAAACCTTAAGACTCTATATATCCAAGCAGGAGATAGCATCTTTAATGTCACTCCATACAAAAAGAGTGGTTATTATGCGTCTTTAGTAGCTTGGTCATTTGAAAAAGACTCTTTTCACTCCAAGATTATAGCTATAGACAAAGCAAATAATAAAAGAGTAATAGATATACCATTTTTCTTGAAAAACTATAACTACAAGACATCATGGATAAAGGCAAAAGACAAATTTATAGATGGCAAGATTACAGATTTAGCATCTAATAATCCTGAGTATTCTGGAATAGACAATAGACTACATAGATTAAAAGCAGTCAATGAGACTATGCGTCTAAAAAATGAAGATTTGATACATAATTTAAGTACAAAGGTAACAACCAAACTACTTAAAAGCTGGGATATAAAAAAGTTCTATCCTCTAAAGCATGGAAAAAAGGTAGCTAGTTATGGTGTCAAAAGACACTATTATTACAAGACCAAAGAGAATGAAATATCACAATCATTTCATGTAGGATATGATTTGGCTAGTACTAGAATGGCAGTTATTCGCACATCAAATGCAGGAAAAGTAGTATATGCCAATGATAATGGAATATATGGAATTATGCCAATGATTGACCATGGACTAGGGTTGTATTCACTATATGGACACTGTTCAGAGATTTTGGTAAATGAGGGTGATAAAGTAAAAGAAGGGCAGGGAATAGCTAGAACAGGTACATCAGGATTGGCACTAGGAGACCATTTACACTTTGGATTGTTAGTACAAGGTACAGAAGTTAGACCTATAGAGTGGTTTGACCAAAGATGGATAAAAAAGAACATAAAGAGTATATTTAGAAAAGCAGACAAAATTATTATGACGAAGTAATACACAATACTTTCACGAAAATATAGTATAATACTGTCTATAAAATAAAATTAAGGAGAGAACGGTGCAACAAAGAACACTCAAAAAAGCGATTGAAGTCGTAGGTATCGGACTACACAAAGGCGAACCTATTCGTTTGAGATTAGAGCCTTTAGGAGTAGATGCAGGTATTGTTTTTTATCGTGAAGATTTGGCTATGACTATTCCTCTCTCTCCTGAAAGTGTAGTAGATACACAGATGGCTACAGTCATCGGTAATGAAAAAGGTATCATATCTACTATAGAACATTTTTTGTCTGCTGTATATGCCTATGGTATAGACAATATGAGAGTAGTAGTAAATGGAAATGAGATGCCTATTATGGATGGTTCATCTATATCTTTTTGTTTACTTTTAGATGAAGCAGGAATAGAAGAACAAGATGCACCCAAAAAAGTAATAGTTGTCAAAAGAGCTGTAGAGGTAAAAGATGGAGATAAGTTTGTAAGACTATTGCCAAACAATAATGCTTTGTTTGATTTTCGTATCAAGTTTGACCATCCCGTCATCGGTGAACAAGAGGAGCATTTTGAATTTAGTACCAAAAACTTTGTAGAAGAGATAGCTAGGGCTAGGACATTTGGCTTTGCCAAAGATATACAGTACCTACAGAGTCAAAATCTAGCATTAGGAGCTACACTACAAAATGCCATCGGATTAGATGAATATAAAGTACTCAATCCTGAGGGTTTGCGTTTTGATAATGAGTTTGCAAGACATAAAATATTAGATGCTATGGGTGATATGATGGTAAGTGGACACAATATATTAGGTGCATATCAATCATTTGCAGGTAGTCATAATCTAAACTATAGACTAACAACAAAACTCCTCTCAAATAGCCTAAACTATGAGATGGTAGCAGTACAAGAGTTACAAAGTAGAGCATTTGCAAAAAGCTTCGCATAAATACCAAATACTTATAATCTCTATCTCTAATCCTATATTAGTGGGGCTTTATAGAGATAGTATATTAATAGATACTATCTCAAGTACACAAAAAACATCCCAAATACTACTACCTATTATCTCCAAGATATTAGATAAATATAATGTATCAAGTATTATCTATACACGAGGACCTGGGTCATATATGGCTATTAAACTTACATATTTAATGCTTAAAACAATTGAGATAACAAGAGGTATATTATGTATAGGATGTAGTGCTTTTGAGCTAAATGGAGATAAACCTATCAAAGCTATAGGAAATCTCTATTTTATCAAAGAAAAAGAGACTATAATAACGAAAAAATATGAACAGTCTATTGATACAACATTTGTTTTACCCAAAAGTATTGACAATCTAAAATTAGATAAAGAATCTACACCGTTGTATCTGCTACCAGCTGTTTGAGGAAGAGATAAATATGTTTATAAGTGTACCAGCTACTTCTGCCAATTTGGGTCCTGGGTTTGATACCTTGGGTCTAGCAGTAGATTTGAGAAATGAGATTACTATCACTCCATCTAAATTTTTGGGTATCTCTACGCAAGGTGAGGGTGCTGATAATCCCAAAATCAAGAAAAATACACTATTTTTGACTATTTTCAATGAAAACTACAAGAGACTTACAGGAAGAGATGATAATTTTAGATTTGAATTTAAAAATCGTATTCCTATATCACGAGGTTTGGGAAGTTCATCTGCTGTAATAGTAGCAGCTCTTTGTGCTGCATATACAGCTGCAAACAAAAAATACAACAAAAGAGAGATACTAAACTTAGCATTAATATATGAAAATCATCCAGATAATATCACTCCTGCTGTGATGGGTGGGTTCAATGTAGCTTGTGTAGAGGGAGATAGAGTCTATAGCAAAAAAAGACGAATGCCTGATTATCTCAAAGCTGTAGTAGTAATACCAAATCGTACTATATCCACAGCCAAATCTCGTACTATCTTACCAAAAATGTACAAAAAAGATGAGACAGTTTATTCTCTATCACGCTCATCTTATATGACGGCACTTTTTATGAGTGAGTCTTGGGATTTATTGCGTATAGCAGCAAAAGACAAACTTCATCAAGCTAGACGAATGAAGATGATGCCAGAGCTTTTTGATGTACAGAAATTAGCACTAAAGCATGGAGCTTTGATGAGTACACTATCAGGTTCAGG
>DAOVZV010000110.1 GCA_030634925.1 Sulfurovum sp. | reverse complement strand
CTATATGGTGTTGATACAGAAGTTTCATTTGCAGGTTATGGTGATGATGGTCAAGAGATAGATGTAATCTTAGGTTATGATGCTACAGATGCTATCAACTTTGGTGCAATCTATACGAATACAACTGCTAATAATGCTTTGGCAGATGCTGACCAAGCTGTTGAAATTATAGCAACTTACAAGTTTTAATATTTAATTTTATTACTTCCAATATTCGTAGGGTCGGTAAACTGACCCTACGCGTAACTTACTAATTATTTTAATAGTTCTTCCATATCCTCTTCTGTGAGAGTTGATACTCCCAATGATTTAGCTTTTGTCAATTTACTTCCTGCATCTGCTCCATAAATCAAGAAATCTGTCTTTTTACTTACGCTTCCACTTACTTTTGCACCTAGTAATTCCAATCTCTCTTTGATGATATTACGGCTCGTACTCATAGCACCTGTCAAGACTACTATTTTGTCTTTAAATGGATTTGCTTTTGCTTCTATTTTTTCTTCTACTTTTGGCTCTATTATTTGGAAGAACTTCAATACCAATTCTCTATTTACTCTCATAAACTCTGTAAGTGATTTCGCCATCTCTTCACCTATACCATCTAATTCTACGAGCTGTTCTACTGTCACATCTACTATATCCAATCCAAACTCTGTAGCCAATAATTTACTAGCAGTCTCTCCTATATGTTCTATACCTATGGCTGATAATAGTCTATTGAGTCCTATTCCTTTGGTAGCATTGATAGCATCTAATAGTTTCTCTATTCGTCTTTGCTTAAATCCATCCATACCTACCATATCATCATATTTGAGACTGTATAGACTCATAATATCTGTGATGCAACCATCGTTTACTAGCATCTCTACTATCTTGCTACCTAGTCCATCTATATTCATACGACTCTTGGATGCGAAATGTGTGATGGAGTTTACTATCCTATCAGGACAATCCAAATTTTGACATTTTATCTGTATCCCCTCGTCTAGTACTTCACTTTGGCAAGTGGGACATATCGTCGGACGAGTGATTGCTATCTGCGTACCATCTCTCCTATCTGTCAATACTTTGGTTATCTTGGGTATCACATCTCCTGAACGGATGATGATTACACTATCACCTACCATCAAGCCTTTGCGTTCTATCTCTTCAAAATTGTGCAAAGTCGCACGGCTTACCATCGCACCATCTATATCTACTGATGATACTTCTGCTACTGGAGTGAGTACTCCTGTGCGTCCTACTTGTATCGTGATAGACTCCACTTTGGTCACTTTCTCTACAGCAGGGAATTTGTATGCACACATCCACTTTGGGAATTTGCCTGTGTAGCCTAGTTCTTCTTGTTTGGTCACTTCATCTACTTTGACAACCATACCATCCATCATCATCGGTATCTCTTCTCTCATAGTTATAAGCTTCTGATAAAACTCCTCTATCTCTTCTATACTATCACACGATTGAGTGATAGGAGGAGGGATGAAACCTAAAGTATATACAAACTCCATCTTTTGAGATAATTTGACTTCATCTAATATATTTGCACCCACACCCCAAGGATAAAAGAACAAACGACGACTAGCCGTCACACTAGAATCTAGTTGTCTTAGACTTCCTGACGCTGCATTTCGTGGATTGGCGAAACTCTCACCTCTTTGGGCTAGTCTCTCTTTGTTTATAATCTCAAAATCATCTTTACGGATGACTACCTCTCCACGGATTTCTATCTCATCTGTATAATCTATTCTCAAAGGCACAGAACGGATAGTACGCACATTGTCCGTCACATCTTCACCTACTACACCATTACCTCTAGTGATAGCAGAGACCAAAAGCCCATCTCTATAGAGTAAATTCATACTAGCCCCATCAAATTTAGGCTCACAAAAATACCTACTCTCTCCTATATTTTTGCTCGTTCTATCTAGCCAATTTTGTACCTCGAAGTTTGTAAATACATCTTCCATACTCCACATCCGTAGTATATGAGTGCCTTTACTAAACTCATCTCGTACAATACCCCCTACTCTCTTGCTAATAGAATCAGCCAATATATCATCAGAATTTTGTGCTTCATAATCCAATACCTGATGGTATAGAGTATCATACTCATCATCTGTGGCGATGGGATTATCATCTACATAATAGGCATCTGCCCAGCTATTGAGTGTTTGTGAGTTTTGTTTGTATTGTTGTTTTGTCATTGTGTTATCCGTTGAAGTAAGATTTAAGAATTAATAGTAGGGTGGATTTATCCACCAATATTTATAATAAATGGTGGATAAATCCACCCTACAAATTACTTAATTTATCAAAAGTGGGTTGAGAAACCCACCCTATACAATTGGAGTACTACTCTACCTCTGCATCGATAACATCGTCATCATCTGCTTTTTTGGCTTTTGGGTCTTCTTTACCTTTTTCTTCTTTTGCATACATAGCTTCTGCTAATTTATGACTTTTTTCTGTGAGAGTTTTTACTTTCTCATCTATCTGTTCTTTGGAAGCACTATCATCTTTTAGTATAGTCTCTAGTTCTTCTATAGCTGTTTCTATTCCTGCTTTTTCTGTAGCGTCGAAGTTTTCACCCAAATCAGTTAGAGATTTTTTGGTTTGGTGAATTAATGCGTCTGCTTGGTTTCTAGTCTCTACTACCTCTTTGCGTTTCTCATCTTCTGCTTTGTTGGCTTCTGCGTCTTGTACCATTTTTTCTATCTCTTCATCACTTAGTCCACTCGAACCAGTGATTTTTATCTCTTGTGATTTGCCAGTACCTTTGTCACTTGCTGATACTGTGACGATACCATTTGCATCTATATCAAATGTCACTTCAATCTTTGGTACACCTCTTGGAGCTGCTGGAATATCACGAAGCTCAAACATACCTAGAGATTTGTTATCTTTACTAAACTCTCTCTCACCTTGCAATACATGGATACTTACAGCAGGTTGATTGTCCTCTGCTGTAGAGAATGTCTGAGATTTTTTGGCAGGTATTGTTGTACCTTTTTCTATTACTTTGGTAGTAACTCCACCTAGAGTCTCGATACCTAGTGAAAGAGGAGTAACATCAAGAAGCAATACATCTTTGACATCACCTGCTAATACTCCACCTTGGATAGCAGCACCTAATGCAACTACTTCATCAGGGTTTACAGATTTGTTTAGCTCTTTTCCGAAGAATTTTTTCATCTCTTCTTGAACTAAAGGAATACGCGTACTACCACCGACCATTACTATCTCATTGATGTCCGATGTAGATAAATCAGCGTCATTTAGTACGCCTTGAACTGTTTTGATTGTACTAGCTACCAAATCACCAATAAGAGACTCAAATTTAGCACGAGTAATTTTGGTCACAAGGTGCTTAGGTCCACTTGCGTCTGCTGTGATAAATGGTAGATTTATCTCTGTTTCAGTTGAACTTGACAACTCTTTTTTGGCTGTCTCTGCTGCGTCTTTTACTCTTTGTAGAGCCATAACATCTGCTTTGACATCTATACCAGTATCAGACTTGAACTCATCTGCTACAAAATCAATAATCTTGTTATCAAAGTCATCACCACCCAAGAACGCATCACCACCAGTAGCCATAACTTCTACTACACCATCACCAGTCTCAAGAGCTGTTACATCAAATGTACCACCACCCAAATCATAAACTACTATCTGTTCAGACTCTTTTTTGTCTAGTCCATACGCCAAAGCAGCAGAAGTAGGCTCATTGATAATTCTAAGTACATTTAGTCCTGCGATAGTTCCTGCGTCTTTTGTAGCTTTTCTCTGTGCATCATTGAAATACGCAGGTACAGTTACGACAGCATCTGTAATAGTCTCACCAAGATACGCTTCTGCGTCTTCTTTCATCTTGATAAGCACTTTGGCAGAAATCTCTTGAGGAGTATAAGTCTTACCTCCTACTTCTATACCACAACCACCATTATCTGTCTTGATGATATGATAAGGAAGTTTAGATTGAGCCTCTTTTGCTTTATCTTCACTCATCATAAGACCCATAATTCTCTTGATAGAGTAGATAGTCTTCTCAGGGTTTGTAATCGCTTGTCTCTTTGCACTCTCACCGACGATTATCTCGCCTTTGTCTGTAAACGCTACTATTGATGGAGTAGTGTTTTTACCCTCTTTGTTTGCTATAATCTTCGCTTCACCATTTTCAAAAATTGCCATTGCAGAGTTTGTCGTTCCTAAATCTATTCCTAATACTTTACCCATATTGTGTTTCCTTTAATTAAAATTATTTATTATTATGGTGCGTGATTACGCACCCTACACAAATATCCCGTAGGGTGCGTAATCACGCACCGTTACAAAATATTTAATCTATTTACAAGTACTCACCATCGCAGGACGCAAAATCCTATCTTTGATGGTATAACCTTTTTGCATCACTTGGACTACATCGCCTACTTCGTGATTGTCGCTCTCTACTTGCATAATGGCTTGATGAACCTCAGGGTCAAACTCACCATCACAATTTACCTCTTTGATACTATTTTTCTCTAGTACCTTGGCAAGTTGTTCATGAGTTAGCTTGACACCATCTCTCATCTGAGTAAGTATATCTGCACCATTTTCTATATCAGCACCATCTATAGCACTCAAAGCATTATCAAAAGAGTCCATTACAGCCAATATATCTTTTGCAAAACTCTCATTAGCATACGATACAGCGTTGGATTTTTCTCTCTCAAGTCGTTTCTTGGAGTTGTCAAAATCTGCGTGAGCTCTGTAGTATTTATCTTTATAATCAGCAGCTTCAGCCAATGCCACTTCCAAAGGGTCAGGGAGCTTAATATCTTCTATCTCCACCTCAACCTTATCATCTTCTATAATCTCTTCAGCTTGTGAGGATTCAAGATTTTTATCTTCTTGACTCATATACAAACCTCCTTATCAAATATTGCATCAAATATCTAATGCTTGGAGGTATTATACAACATTGAGTGCATATTTGTCAAGTCATAGTTGAGTGACTATGACTAAACTTAATAAAATAGGGTTATTTTATTGGTAGAATGATGGTTCTCGTAGGGTTCTTACGCATCGGACAGAGTAAGAAGAACCCATCTCACCTTGCATCACTTCACCTGTAAGAAAATATACACTAAATGCCTTAGTAAGAATAGCATCAGGCACTACTACAGAAGAACTCCAATATGTACTATCATTTGTATTTTCAAAATTACTATATATTTCTTTAGTTATATTATAATCATCTACTATAGAGTCTAGTTCTCTGATATTTGGTAATCTCCAAGTAGTCCCCTCCATAGGAGTTAAATTAAGTCCATGACAATAGTTCAATGCTTCTATCCAATTGGCATCTTTTATCACTGCACCATCTTCCCACTCT
>DAOVZV010000052.1 GCA_030634925.1 Sulfurovum sp. | reverse complement strand
GATATGCAAAAGCAGGGTTCTGAGTATCCTGACTATATGCCAAACACAGATAGTTGGAATAGTGATATGCTAGAGATGAAACTAAATAGCATATCAGAGGTGATTTGTGATTTGGAGGCTGATATTATAGGACTTCAAGAGATAGAAAATACAAATGCCTTAAAGTTATTATCAGATAGGCTAGAGGTCGTTGGTTGTGGATATAAATATAGTGCTGTTACGCACAAAAAAGGCTCATCTATTCAAGTAGCTATATTGTCAAGATACCAAATAATTAGCCAAAATAATGTAAGGGTAAGCAGATATGATAGGGATATACTAGAAGCCAATATAGATATAGATGGTAGTGAGATTAGATTTTTTGTCAATCATTGGAAATCAAAAGCCAATAGAGGTATGGAGAGTAAGAGGATAAAATCTGCCAAGAGACTCCAAAGATGCATATCACAACTGCCAAAGGGTAGTGAGTATATATTATTGGGTGATTTCAATAGTAACTATGATGAGTATCAAAGATTAAATGATAGATTTAATGATACCAATGGCAAGACTGCTATCAATGATATACTACAGACCAAATATAATGATAGATTGGTATCAGAATATGATATAGCAAATAGAGATAAATCATGGCACTATAATCTATGGCAAGAGTTGGATGTATATGATAGGTGGAGTTATAAATTCTATGGTAATAAATCTAGTTTGGATAGTATAATCTTATCCAAAGAGATGTTTGATGGAGTGGGTGTAGATTATGTCAATAACTCTTTTGGAGTATTCAAATACTCTTATCTATTTACATCCAAAGGATATATCAATAGATGGAAAGATGGCAAAGGCTATTCAGACCATCTGCCAATATATGCCAAGTTTGATACCCAAAGTTATATCAAAGATGTGAAAGATAGACCTAATAATACAGAGATAAAGCAGAAGAGTATAGAGTATCTCTATAGCATAGATAGGTTAGATAATCCCATAATACTCAAAGATGTGATAGTCATACTCAAAAGAGGCAGAAGTGCTATTGTAAAGCAGAGTATTGATGGTAAAGGAGTATATCTATTTGGATGTGGCTCTAAACTTAAAGAGGGTTATAGGTATGATTTGAGAGTAGATGGTATCAAGACATATAAAGGTCTCAAAGAGATTACAAACCTATATATATTATCCAAAAAGCAAAAGCAAAATATAGATTTATATTATCAAAAAGATATATTGTTTATACAAAATGAGATAGTCAAAGATATAGAGGGATTGTATAGAGATGATTTCTTTTACTTTGGTGGTAACAAAATAGCTATATATTTCAAAGATAAAAAACATAAATCCAAAAATAATACCAAAATCAAGATAAATTTTGGACATATTGGATATTATAATAAGTTAAATTTGGTGATATACACCAAAAAAGATTTTGAAATATTGGAGTAATTAATGGCATATTACAGTTGGATTTTGGCTTTTCATATTATGAGTTTTGTATCGTGGATGGCGATGTTGTTTTATCTACCACGACTATTTATATATCATCGTGAGAATGCAAATACAAAGGCATTTACAGATATTGTTGAGGTACAAGAGTTCAAACTCTTCAAGTACATAGGAGTACCTGCTATGTGGGCTACTATAATATCTGGTGGAGTGATGATTTATCTCAATCTTGATTTATTTAGTTCAGGAGGATGGTTACATGCCAAATTGACAGCATTGGTATTTCTGATAGCGTATCATTTTTCTTTGGAGAGTATTAGAAAAACTCTAATTACAAACCCTCATTATAAAACTAGTAAATATTTAAGATTTTACAATGAAGTACCAACTTTGTTGATGATATTTATAGTGATTATGGTAGTAGTCAAGCCTTTTTAGGCTTTGACTATATATCATCCATCAAGACTTCACTCACATCAAACCACTCTTCTAGTATCTCTTTGAGTCTAAACTCATCAGGTAGTTTGGTAGTCTCATAACATATAAGCACTTTATCATACTCTCTATCGGTTACATTATACAAAAAATTGTCTATATCTTCAAAATAGTTATCTTTAAATGATAGTTTGGATGAGATAGCTCCATCTATATTTACAGGACTTCTTGTAGTTGCTTGGAAATAGCTATCTATGCCATTGTCTTCTAGGTATTTGGCTATTAGATATGGAGGATACATAAATTCAGCTGTACCAAGAACTAGTACCTTTTTATCTTGAAGAGTCTCTATATCTATATATTTTGATAGGTTCAAATCTAGCTTTTCTACTCCAAATCTAGCAAAATTATATGGGATAATATCATCCAAATCTCTAGGTTCTTTGGGTTCTGATACTATCGTAGTCTCAAAGTCCATATCTTTGGATATGAAATTAAACTCACCATCATATAGAGATAAATACTCGAAATTATCATACTCTTTTTTTGCCCAGTTGAGTATAGTGAGTAGATAATATTTTTGTACATTTGGTAGTACTTGTTTTAGCTGTTTGACTAGATTATTGGCTGTATTTCCTGTGGATACTTCATCATCTATGAGTACTACTCTTTTTATCTTTGGTAGCATTTCTATAAGCTTGGTATCTTTTGGCTCATAAAATATATGGCTAGGCGCGTGACAATGCTCTTCATAAAATGAGAAAAATATATCTTGTGAAGTCTGAAATCGTGTAGAGTGGATATAGAAGCTATCTTTTATATGAGTCTCTTCAAATACACCTTGACCCAAAGCTGTAGCAGTCTCTGCAAATCCTATAAATAGTGTAGGTTCATCTGATTGTGGGATAAGTGAAGCTAGTTCTTTATAAGTCTTCTTCATCAAAGATGGTCTTGTTGGTAGATGCTTTCCCAAGACTTTACTTACAAATAAAAAACCTCTTTTTTTATTGATACGAGAACCAAAATCGACTAAAGCATTAAGCTTTTCATCAGATTTAATCTCTAGCGTACCAGTCTGTAATCTAATTGCATTCATTCTACCCCTTAAAGTAACGATGTACCACTATTACTATCTGTATTGCTTGACAATCCAGAAATAAATGATTTGAATGTGCCTAAGTTTCTACTTGCCACATAAATTTTACCAGTTCCTTTTAGACGCATAACCATACCCTCACCAGAAGTAATAGAGTTAAATGCTCGACCAAGAAATCCACTTGAACCACTATTAACTACCTCTGCTGTATAGCTAATACCCTCTTCCCAAGCCAAAAGATGACCATTATCTACGATAAGGTCACCTCCTTCATCGCTTATCTCAATCTCTTCTATAGAGCCTAATCCATTGATGACTAGTGAACCATTTCCACCTGCATAAAGTACAAAAAACCCATCACCACTAAATAGAGAACTTCCAATATTTTGATTGCGTCTAGTCTCCAAATTGATACCATCTTCTGCTGTGAAAAAGGCATAATCATTTAGAAAGTACCCTTTGTTTGGAGATAATTTCAATATTTTAATATCACCAGGGAGAGATGGAGAGAGCATCACTACAGCATCTTGTGTAGCAGTAATAGTTTGTTGAAATAAATCTTCACCACTAGTAATAGCACGACCTATAGAGGCTAAAAATCCACCTCTTGCCTCTCCTTTTATCTCTATACCATCTTGCATAGCCATCATACTATCTGACTCTGCAAAAATCTTTTCTCCCTTTTCTAACTGTACAATCAAAAAGGGTTCTTTCTCTCCGTTGATATTAAACACTGCCATAATTATTCCTTGTTTATAGTCTCTTTTCTGTTTTCCATAATAGAGTGATAAGTGGCAATGGCTATAAATGTAACACCTATTGTACCTACTATTATTTCGTTGATATGAACAAACATCTTGGCAAACATAATAAATGCTAGAGCAAATATCGCATAGTGAGCTCCGTGTTCTAGGTATCTATACTCTGTAAGTGTCTTCTTCTCTACGAAATAGAGTGTGAGACTTCTCACAAACATCGCACCAATTCCTAGACCTATCATAATAATAAATATATTACTACTCAAAGCAAATGCACCAATAACACCATCAAAACTAAATGAGGCATCTAGTACTTCAAGATACAAAAAGCCCATCACACCACTTCTGACACCATTTGTACTAAGTAGCTCATCTAGTGAGGCTATCAGTGAGTGCAAGAATATACCACTAAAGTATGCGATAGCTACAGATACATTATTGGTCATAGATACAAGATATAATCCTATAGCGATGGCTAATATCATCTCTATATTGTTTACACTTCCTGCTTTGTTGAGGACTTTGCTATCTTCTATGATTTTTATCCATTTTGCTTCTCTATCTACATCAAAGATAAAGTCCAAAAATACCATAAGCAAAAATGCTCCACCAAACGCATAGATGAGTTTATCAACGGATTCTAGTGTTTGTTGATACTCTTTAGGTTCATTGAGTGCTAAGTTAAATGTTTCAAAGAGTCCTAGTCCACCTGCAACTGCTACGATAACTATAGGGAATACAAAACGCATACCAAATACAGCTATCGGAATACCATAAGTGATAAATCTCTTTTGCCATTTTGGCTCCATAGTCTCCAATACTTTGGCATTGACTACAGCATTATCAAAAGATAGTGAAATCTCCAATATAGCCAAAAGTGCTGTGATATAAAGAGCATACCAACTACCCAAATAAAAGGCAATCGCCAAACCCATAACTGTAATTACTATTGAACTATAAAAATGTCTCATTATCTAATAGCATTTAGTATTTTATTTTGCATTTCTACTTCTGTTTCATCAAGATGACCATCACTTTGAGCGATATGTGCTACAAGTGCTTCTATCATTGGTGGATATTCAGAGTATGCTTTCATCTTACCTAGTTCTGATAATAGTTTAGCCTCCATCAATATCCATTTTGTAGGACTATCTACTACTTTTGACAACTCTTCTATATGAAACTCATAAAGTTCTATAGCTTCAGTTGTGAGGTTTAAGTCATTAATCTCATCTATATCTTTGATTAAATCAAGAGCTGTAATTATCTCTTGTGTATCTGCTTTTTTGTCTGCCATTGTCATAAGAGCCATACTCACGACAAGTGAATTAACAAATTTCTTCTCTTTTGAAAAACTTTCTGGTGTATATTGTCTAAATTTACGACCTGCTTCACCATAAAGCTCACTTGTTTTACTTTTTATTTTGTTCCAATCTAACATACCTATTCCTTAATTATCAAAAAATTTATCTACAAAGCCCTGAAGTCCAGAGTTGAACCCTGTACCTACTGCTTTAAATCTCCATGAACCACTTTTTTTGTAAAGTCGTCCAAACTCTATGGCTATCTCTGAGGAAAAATCCTCTTCTAAATCATATTTTGCTATCTCTATATTTGTATCCAAATCAAAAATCCGAATAAAAGCATTTCTAACCTGACCGAAGTTTTGACCTCTAGCTTGTGCCTCGTCTATCGTCACTACAAATACCAACTCTTCTATAGAAGCATCAATATTTGATAATTTGATAGATAGACTCTCATCATCACCTTCACCCTCACCAGTTCTATTGTCTCCATTGTGTGTTACAGAGCCATCTGGAGAAGTGAGGTTATTATAAAATACGAAATATTTCTCATTTGGGATTTTAGCACTGCTGTTTATCATAAAAAGTGAAGCATCCAAATCAAAATCTACACCTGTATCGCTATCATTGGTATCCCAACCCAAGCCTATACCAACATTTGCCAAACTAGGAGCTTCTTTAGATAGGTCTATTCTGCCACCTTTGCTTAAATTTATTCCCATATTTTTCCCTTTATATTATTATTTATTGAGCAATACCAAATCAAATCTATTGTTAGACTTGGTATTACTCAATGGATTGATATATTTTATATGATTATAACTAACACCCATATTAAATATGGGTGTTAAGTTTGACTATAGGTATTTTTGTTGTACTGTTTGTAGAGTTTGTTCTAGTTTTTTGTCTTTTGTTGGTTCACCTATAGCAGAGAATTTCCATTCTCCATTTCTTCTATATAGTTTACCCAAAATCATAGATACAAATCCAGAAAACTGTGCATCACTAGCTATATTATAAGAAGCTACTATCTCGTTTACACGACTAGGAGTTCCATCATATAGTCTGATAGATGCAAATGGAATTGTAGCAAAATCTTGACCTTGGAATGAGTTTAGTACAAATACTATATTATCTATATTAGCTGGGATTTGACTTAGATTAATCTGAATTACTTCATTGTCTAGTCCATCATCACCATCTACATCACCAGTAGTATCATCGCCAGAGTGAGATACACCAGCTGATTTTAGCTTACCAAAATATATTACATCTGCCATATTTTTGTCATTGTCAAAGATACCAGCTGATAGGTCTAAATCTACAGCTTTTTTCTTCATACCACCAAATAGTCCTTTGGACTCTATAGCACCCCAGTTTGCACCTACACAAAAAGATGTTAAATCACTACCATTTTCTTTTTTGAGGTTTATCTTTTGACCTTTTGATAAATTAATAGCCATTATATACTTACTCCGTAAGTCTTACAAAAACCAGCCAAACCTTCGTTGAACCCAGCACCAACAGCTTTGAAGTTCCAGCCATCATTTTTTCTATATAGCTCACCGAAGTTGATAGCAGTTTCACTAGAATAATCTTCATCTAGTTCATACTTAGTAATCTCAGCTCCACCATCTTGGTTTAGAATTCTGATAAATGAGTTATTTACTTGACCAAAGTTTTGAGCTCTAGTATCTGCTTGGTCTATTGTAACTGTAAATATGATTTTATCTATTTCAGGAGCAATTTTTGATAAATCAATCATCACTTCTTCATCATCACCATCACCCTCACCAGTTTGGTTATCACCTTGATGTACTACTGCACCATCAGGAGAGGTAGCATTATTATAAAAAATAAAATGTGCATCACTTATAACTTTACCATCTGCACCCAACATAAAAAGTGAAGCATCCAAATCAAATTGAGCTCCTGTATCTGTAGCGTTTGCATCCCAACCTAATCCAACTTTGATATTCTTTAGTCCTGGTGCTTCCTTACTT
>DAOVZV010000130.1 GCA_030634925.1 Sulfurovum sp. | reverse complement strand
TAGTAGGGCGTGAGTTCCTATGATGAAATCGGCATCTTTGTATTCTACTTTTTTCTTGCCTTGCATTACTAGGACTATTTTGATATTTTTTGGTAGATATTTGGTAGCCTCTTCATATAATTGAAGTGCCAATAGAGAAGTGGGTGCCATCAATATACTTTTGTGTGGATATGCCATCATCATAGATGCTAATATCACCATTGTTTTGCCAGAACCTACATCTCCTACTACCATTCTCTTGGATGCTTTGACATCTTTGTTTAGGTCTATTTGTATATCTGATATGACTGTTTGTTGTTCTTGTGTTAGTTGAAATGGTAGGTTTTGTACAAATGAGTTTATATCTCCATTTAGTGACCTAATCGCAGGGAAGTCTGCTTTTTTGGCTCTTAGCTTTTTGATATGGTTATATGCTTCAATAAACTTCAAGACCATCTTGAAGTCTGCTTTTAGACCATTCTCATCATATATTTCACTCATACTTTTTGGGAAGTGGAGGTGTATGATAGTGGCTACCTCTTTGCTATCTAGTCCCTCATTAAATAAATTTTGTTCATTGATATAGCACTCTATGAGTGAGTGTATCTCACTGTATTTGAGTATGGTTTTGTACTTTGGTATTATTTTGCCTACTTCCTTGATGGATTTTGGTTGAGTCATCTGTAGATAACCTCTATACTCTTCTAGTTTGCCTTGTATATTGTGGTGTGTGCCAACTGCAAATAGTTTGTGATGATATGGAGTCACACGGAAAAATGTAGAAGATAGTTTGCGTCCTGATGCTTTGAGGATGAAATTGATACGGAGTTTACCAGAGTAGATACTACTATCCATTACGGTAGCCTCAAATGTACCGACTTTGCCTAAGGTTAGAGTTTTTGATATAGTAGTATCAGTATAAGATATAGGAGCTATTAGAGCCAAATCAAGTAGTGAATAAATCTTTAGTTTCTTAAAGAGTTGTTGTGCCTCTTGCATATATCATCCTTGATTTGACTTTCTTGTGACTATTATAACAACTCTTTGATAAACAACTCTTTCTAATTGTATCTTTTTAGATAATTTTGATTAAGGTTTTGTTATAATTATAAGCATAGTTATAACTATAAATTATTAATAATTAGTTATTATTTTTATAGATATAAGATTATTTAGAGGAATTATAATGGTATATAACAAAAATAGCTTACAAAATAGTATGTCTCAGATAAAAGAGAACTTATCTAAAGCTATGGGTAATTTAACTGGTGTTATTAATATCTTAAAGCATATAAGCGAATCAGATACTGTGGATTTGCTATTTTATGATGAGGAAGAGAGTTACTTTTTTGACAAGATAGGAAGAAATACTATACCAAAGAGATTTTTGGATAGAGGTACTATCAGTATTATAGGTCAAGCATACAAACATAGAGTACCTTATCGTAGTTATCATATACGGTATGACCCTCATTACAATATATCAATAGATAATCCATTCAAAGTAGATATATCTTCTCAAATTATAATTCCCATTATCAATAATCATAAGATTTTGGGGATGGTTAGATTTACAAAGTATAAATATACATTTTCTGAAAATATGCTAAACAAGCTTATTGAACTAGATAGTAACTATCAAGATATTTTCTCTTCTACGGTACATGATAAGATTACCAAATTCAATAATACATTTTTCTCAATAGATGCAAATGAGATATATACTAAGATTGATACTATCAAAAAAGAAATTCAAGAGTTATCTACTTACGCCCATAATCCAGAAATCAAAAAGATTATTATGAAAGCAGAAAATAGTATTGAGCTGATATGTGATTATATTCGTTTTGATGTAAAGACTTCAGAGATAGAAGAGGAGGAGAAAGTAGAATCTCCAAATCTGAGGATACTTTTAGCAGATGATGTACAGATGAATGTCAAGATACTTCATGCTATGCTAAAAGGAGACTCTTCTTGGGATATATCTTTTGCCTATGATGGAATAGAAGCCCTACAAAAAATATCAGAAGGGCATAAAAACGATAATACAATAGATGTATTATATCTTGACCACTATATGCCAGGGAAATTGGGTTTAGAAGTAGCAGAGACTATCCGAAAATATGAAAAAAATAGTGGGAATAAGATGATTATCATATCTATAACCAATGACCCAACGGCGATAGAGAGTAGAAAAGAGTTGTATGATTATCACCTTGCCAAGCCATTTACAAAGACAGATATAGTCTCTGTAATGGAAGAAATACAGAAAACAAAATAAATTTATGGAGTGTCTATGCTAGATATACTAATTATCGGTACAGGAGGTGCAGGTCTATCATCTGCACTAGAGGCAAAGTCACAAGGAGCGTCTATCGCTATTGTAGGTAAAGGTTATCCTACCAATGCTCAAACAAGTATGGCACAAGGTGGGATAAACGCATCTTTGGGCAATAGAGGTGAAGACCATACGGCATTACATATATCAGATACTATCAAGTCTGCTCATGGACTCTGTGATGAAGATATGGTGAGAATGATGTGTGGAGATGCTAGAGATACTATAGATTGGCTAGATAGATTGGGTGTACCATTTTCCAGATTAGATAATGAAAAGATTGGAATAGACAACATCGCCCAAAGACAACTAGGTGGAGCATCAGCATCAAGGGCTTGTTACGCTCAGGATTATACAGGTCTAAAGATATTGCATACTCTATATGATAATTGTCTCAAAGAAGGAATAGAGTTTATAGATGAGTATTATCTTCTCAATCTAGTAGTAGAGGGTGATACTATCAAAGGTGCTATATTTTTGGATATTCGTACAGGTCAAGTAGAACAGATAGATGCCAAATCAGTGATAATAGCTACAGGTGGATATGGAGGATTGTATCACGGATATACTACCAACTCTTATGGCTCAACAGGTGATGGTATAGCCTCTGTACTTCGAGCAGGTGGAGGAGTAAGTGATATGGAGTTTGTACAGTTTCACCCCACAGGTCTAAAGAACTCTGCGATATTGGTATCAGAGAGTGCTAGAGGTGAGGGTGGTTATCTTGTCAATAGTGAGGGAGATAGATTTATTGATGAACTCAAACCTAGAGATGAGGTAGCAAGAGCAATATTTAGCCAGATACAAGATGGCAAAGATGTATTTTTGGATATTAGACACCTAGGAGCAGAGACACTAGAAGAGCTACTACCTCAAGAGTTAGCACTGTGTAGATTTCATGAGCAGATAGACCCAATTATAGAGCTTATCCCTATCAAACCAGTAGCTCATTATAGTATGGGTGGGATTGATGTTGATTATGCACTAGAGGTAAATGGTATTAAAGGTTGTTTTGCCGTAGGAGAGTGTTCAAATGCCAAAGTTCACGGAGCAAATCGTCTAGGTGGTAACTCTCTATTGGAGATAGTATCATTTGGTAGATTTGCAGGACAAAATGCACTCAAACACTCAATATATGCTAGTAATAAATTAGCTGATAATAGCCAAAAAGATAGAGATATAGAGTATATAAATAGCATATATGAGAGAGAACCAAATATAAATTTCTATCAACAAAGAGATATATTAGGAGATTTATTATATAGCAACGCAGGGATAATCAGAGACAATCCATCACTTCATAATGCACTAAATAGAGTGATAGATATGCAGACGGCATTATCTCAAATGGGAATATCAGATAAAAGTAAAACTAACAATACAAATCTAATAGACTTTTTGGAGTTTAACTCTATGGTTTTATTGTCTCCAACTATCATATCATCAGCTATAGCGAGAGATGAAAGCCGTGGAGCTCACTACAAATTAGGATTTGAAAAAGAGGATGAAAAGTTTAAAAAACATATAGTATTACAGTGGAAAAAGGAACTATAATGACAATATATATACTAAAAAGTGATAATCCAACACCTCTACCATATATTATAGATGATAATCATACAACTTTATTAAATGCACTTACTCATATCAAAGCCACAGATGATGCATCTTTGACATTTGGAGGAGGGTGTAGAGCTTCTGTATGTGGGAGCTGTGCTGTGAGAGTAAATGACAAAGAGGTATTATCTTGTGGATATAGACCAAAAGATGGAGATATTATCACACCATTAAACTATCATCCCATACTACGAGACCTCAAAATAGATAAAACCAAAGCCAAAATGACTCTAACTCAAAGCTCAGCATGGCAACACTCCACAAAAGATATGATATTATCACACAAAGACGAGAAAACTACACAAATACAGACTGATTGTATATTGTGTAACTCATGCTACTCTTCATGTCCAGTATATGCTATCAATCCCAAATTTATAGGTCCTTTTGCTTTGACTAGAAGCTATAGATATGCTATTGACCCAAGAGAGACTGACTCCAAATCAATTATAGACAATATCCAAGCAGATGGAGTATGGGACTGTACTCTATGTGGAGAGTGTACCACAGTATGTCCAAAAGGAATAGACCCCAAAATGGATATTACAAATCTAAGAGGACTATCTATACAAGCAGGATACGATGACCCATCATTTTCACAGATGAGTTTTGGTACACCAAACTTTGGATTTGACCCAAATGCTGGATTTTAAGCTTTTTTATGTATATATAATGTAAGCTAAAAAAGAATTTCAACAAATTTCAAAGAATTTACACAAAACCCTTGACATCTATTGAAGTTGGTGCTATAATACGCGTCCAACAACATTGAGACATCTAGCAAGTAGCTAGGAAGAGTGTTATTGAATGGTCTTTGACAACTAAATATAAGTAAACAAATCAACGTCTATTTGAGT
>DAOVZV010000007.1 GCA_030634925.1 Sulfurovum sp. | reverse complement strand
TTTGAGATAATACAAGATACACAAAAAGCACTATCTCAATCAGAGTTTGCATTTATCTGTTCAGGTACAGCTACACTAGAAGCATCACTCATCGGTACACCATTTACACTAGCATATATAGCCAAAAAGATAGACTATTTCATAGGTAAAAAGATTTTGGGAATAGAGCAAATAGGACTAGCAAATATCATACTAACAAAATACAACAATACAACTCTACACAATGAATTAGTTCAAGATAGCGTAACGGTAGATAATCTATTAGCAGAGTACCATAATACAGATGAGGACAAATTTGCACAAAAGGCAAAAGAGCTAAGAGAGTATCTAGGCTATGGGAGTTCTCTCAATGTGGCTAAGATAATTGAGGGTTAAATCCCTACACTTCCCCAATCTATCTTTATATCTCCACCTAGATTTAGCTTTAAACTTTTTTTGATTTTCTTTGTCTTTTGATTTTTTCTAAATACTTTTATATTTTGTACATGTTTTTTGTAGCTAGAGCTAAAATCGTGTTTGCCCTTTTTGTTTAGCATAAAATATAGGTATTTGGTCTTGTTTGGCTGGATACTAGCTTTGAGTGCATCTAGTGTTACTGTACTTATCGGATGTGGTGGTAGTCCTTTGTGTAGATATGTGTTATATACACTTTTGTCTTCTCTTATCCTTTGTGGTGTTACTCTAGTATGTGAGTATTTGCCATAATTTAGTGTACCATCCATCTGTAGTTTCATATTTTTTTTGAGTCTATTTTGTATTACTGATGATATATCAGGCATCTCTTTTATATCATTACTCTCTTTTTGGATGATTGAGGCTATGATATGAAGTCTTTTTATCTCTGATAGTGTGGTATTTGAGTCTAGGTACTGTTTTTTGAGATTTTTTACTTGTTCTCTTGATTGTTTGAATAGATATTTCATTGTGGTATTTTCATCTGCTTTGGAGGCTATGGTATATCTAACTGCGATTATATCTCCATCACGAAAATATGCCAAGCTTTTATAACTTTTGAGTAGTTTTTTGACTGATAATCCTGTATCTCTTGCTAGTCTCTTTGTGAGTTCCTCTTTGGTCTCTCCTGCATATATGACTATGGATTTGGTTTTCTTTGTCTCTTGCTTGTGTAGATGCTTGAAGAACATAAACCTACCATACTCTATAGGTTTGACACTGTACCATCCCTCTTTTGGTGATTTATTGATACTTAGGATGATTTCATCTATCCAAGTTACACTATATTTATTGTCTTGTAGAGTTTTGATAATCTCTTTGTTGTCTGATGAGGGGATATAAAATACCCTATTTCCTGCGTGAAGAGGCATGAAGTTATAAGAGAGAGGCACAAGAGTCAATAGAAGTATCTCTATATAAAATATGAACCTTTTCATAATATCTCTTTGACGCGTCCTACCTCTCCTGTATTGAGACGGACTTTGATACCGTGTGGATGAGTGGGTGAGTTTGTGAGTATCTTTTGTACCTTGCCATAGCTTAGCCTACCTGAGCTTTGGTCGGCTTTGAGTACTACTCCTACATCTATACCATACTTTATATTGACTCTCTTTTGTCCGTCTGTCATATATTATCCCTTTTGTGTGTAGTTTAGTGCCTTTTTGACTGTATCTATTGAGCAGAAAAATATTGCATCAAATATTGGATTTAGCTTTGTTGTCGTTTCATCTATCGTATCAAATGGCTGAAAGAAAAATCCAACTCCACCATCTATAGGCTTGATATGAAATACTATTGGTTTGAGAGTACGAACTACATTTAGTATCTTTTTGTAATTTTTCTCATTCTTTTCTGGCAAGAAGTTATCTTGTTTACTCTCATTGACTCTAGCTTTTAGTAGTAGCTGAAGCTTGTCATTGAATATAACCTTGTTCCAAGTAATTGAACCCAAATCTATATGAAACTCCATAGTACCAGATACTATAGGGTGTGGTCTATTCTCACGAATAGCCTCTAGCAGATGTAAAAAAAATCCCTTACCTCCAAAATCTTCAGCACACTTTAGGAGCTTTTGGTGGTGGATAATCTTCTCTTGGTCACTCAAATTGTCAAAATTACACATAAATATACCTTAAATACTATTTTTATTTTTGCTTATTATACCCAAATTATATTTAGTATAAAATCTTATTTTAATCCTCTTAGTATATAATACTTGATTATATTAATTGTAAGGATAGCTTAGTGGAAAAATATACAGATTACGACAAAGTCGATAAAGAGCAGTTGCAGATAGATATAGACAATATCAAGATGACATTGGGTACTCCTACGCAGGAGGACTTTCAGCATCTATTGAAGTTGGAGAGATGGGGGCGTATGTCTAATATCTTTGGTTATATTCTTATTGGTATTATAAGTTATATAGAGATAACACATGGTATCAATTCCTTTTTGTTCTGGTCACTACTGATAGTATCTGCTATAGCTGTAGCTGTAGGTAATGTATCTAGGTGGGCAAATGTAACACATCCTATACTTCATGGAGCTTATGATAAAGTACCTAATATTCCAAAGAGATATACTAGTAAATATTATGCTATGGATAATAGAAGATGGTTAGATTGGCTAGATTGGATAAAACCAGAAGCATGGGCTTATGAACATAACATTATGCACCATTATCATCTAGGAGAAGATGATGACCCAGATAATGTAGAAAACAATCTACGATGGCTCACTACATCAAATACACCTATGTGGCTTAGATATGTTATAGTCTATTCATTTGCTTCACTTTGGAAACTTACATATTATGCTCCAAATACATTGAGAATATTAGACAACAAAGCTAGGAAAAAAGCCAAACTACCAGAAAACAAAGATTATGACTGGAGTCCATTTACTACAAATGGTAAAGCTTTGTGGCTAGATTATATATTGCCATATAGTATGGTGAGATTTGTGATAATTCCTATGTTATTTTTGCCTTTGGGTTGGGGTGCTGTGATAAATGTCCTTATTATGACTGTTGTAGCAGAGTTTATCAATAATATACACTCATTTACAGTTATCGTACCCAATCACTCAGCAGGAGATATATATAGGTTTGAGACACCACACAAGACTCAAGGAGAGTTTTATCTGCGTCAGATAATGGGTAGTGTTAATTATAACACTGGTTCAGACCTCATCGACTTTTCTCACGGATGGCTCAACTATCAGATAGAACACCATCTATTTCCCAATCTACCACTTAGCCAATATCAAAAAATGCAACCAATAGTCAAAGAGATATGTATAAAACACAATCTTGAATATAGACAAGAGTCAGTATTCAAAAGAGCATATATGACAATAGAACTAATGGTAGGAAATGCGAAATTACTCAAAGTAGAGGGTATGTAGGTTTACGCGTAGGGTGGATTTATCCACCATTTATTATAAGGTGGATAAATCCACCCTACTCTATTACTTCATAGAAAACTTAAATAGTTTCTCCATCGCTATAGTCTCATCTCTACCAAATACTATAATATCTTTATCTACTTCTATAAGTTCATCATCTATTTTATCTGGATAATCTACGAAGTTTAGTATATGCTTGATAGCATTTATTCTAGCTTTTTTCTTGTTATCACTTTTGACTATTGTCCATGGAGCTGATTCTGTGTGTGTAGCACTTAGCATCATAAATTTAGCCAATGTATATTCATCCCACAATCTCTGTGACTCTTTATCTACTGGTGATAATTTATATTGTTTGAGTGGGTCACTCTCTCTGGATTTGAACCTCTTTGCTTGTTCTTTTTTGGATACTGAAAAGTAGAATTTAAATATCTGAATATCCTCATCTACTATCATCTTTTCAAACTTAGGAGCATCTTTGAGGAATTTATGATGTTCTCTCTCTGTACAAAAGTCCATTACTGGCTCTACCATAGAACGGTTGTACCAACTTCTATCAAATATAACTATCTCTCCTGCTGATGGCAAATGTTCTACATATCTTTGGAAATACCACTGTGTAGCCTCTTTCTCATTTGGCTTCTCTAGTGCTACTACTCTTGCACCCCTTGGATTGAGGTGTTCTGTAATTCTCTTGATAGTTCCACCCTTACCAGCTGCATCACGACCTTCAAAAATCATCAAAATCTTAAGACCTTTATCTTTGACATGGTTTTGGAATTTGAGTAGCTCTACTTGTAATAGCGTAAGCTCTTTTTCATACTCTAGTGTCTCTTTTTTGACCCATATCTGTACTTTGTTATCTTTTTTCTTTTTATCACCCATCTGTATAATCCTTATCCTATAAATTTGCCATTTTGGCTTCTTTGTGCATCCATTATCTCTATCTCTCTAGCTCCTGAAATTACTATCTCTGGGTCTAGTGTAAAATCCAAATCAGTATCTCTTCCCTCATAATTGATAGAGTTGATGATGACCTTTAGTGACTCTAGTCTAGCTTTTTGTTTGTCATTGGAACGGATTACAGTCCATGGAGCGTTGTGAGAGTGAGTCTGTTTTATCATATTGTATTTTGTATCTGTAAACTCATCCCATTTATCTTGTGCTTGTATATCTATCTCGCTTAGTTTCCATTGACGAAGTGGGTCTGTTTTTCGTCTCTCAAACCTTTTAGCTTGTTCATCTTTGGTCACAGAATAATATAGCTTGACCAATATGATACCTTGTCTTGTAAGGTCTTTCTCAAACCCCTTGACACCTTTCATAAAGTCATCTTGCTCTTTTTGGGTACAAAAGCCAAATACAGACTCTACCATAGCCCTATTGTACCAGCTTCTATCAAACAGTACTATCTCTCCACCTATAGGAAAGTGTGATATATATTTTTGATAAAACCATTGACTTCTCTGTTCATCAGTTGGTTTGCCTAATGCTACTATCCTATAGTGTTTTTCATTCATATATCTTGTGACTCTTCGTATAGTTCCACCCTTACCAGCTGCGTCACGACCTTCAAAGAGTATAATCATCTTTTGATTTGTCTCTTCTATATGTCTTTGTAGTTTGATTAGTTCTGCTTGATATGGCTTTAGAGACTGCTCATCTTTTCTTTTTCTTTTGGCTTTACTTCCAAACTTTTTGTCTGACTTTACCTCTTTGAAACTATTGATTAGCTCATCTAGGGTTACGGCTTGTCCGTCTATTATTATACTATCATCCATTATTACTCCTTAGTTTGATTTATAAAGTTCGTGCAGAATTTTTTTGCCTTTTTTTATCTGTAGGGATACTATGTCTAGTTCTTCTTGAAGCTCTTTGCTTTTTTTATCTTTGAGCATAGTACATATCTCTCTTTTTCTCTTGATGAGCTTTTTGAGTAGTCTCTTTAGAGATTTCTTTTTACTCTCTTTTTTCTCATCTTCTAGTCCCAATATCTCTTTTGCTCTTTTGATAAATTTCTTGATACCCATTAGTTATCCTTTTTATCCAAAATTAAATCTATATCCTCTTTGCTCATTGCCATACCTAGGTTCTCTACATCTCCAAATATAACCTCAGCAGTAGATATAAGATTTTTGCTAATATCATACGCATACGAACTATCATTCATAAGTGAAGTAGCCATCTCATCAGAGATAGAGTCTGCTCTAATAAGTCTATCTAGTGTTCCATTGGACAATATATCATATTTTTCCATATTGACCTTGGATTTAGATAGCAACAAAAGCACTACATCTTCCTCTTTTGTCCTAGATATAATATATATACTTCGTAAAAGCTCTGCTATACCTTGCCTAATTAGATTATACTCTTTTTGTATATGTCTATTGGTGCTATTTGAGTATTTTATGAGATTTTTTTGTAGATGCTTTGTATCTTTTACAGCTTCTACCATACCTCTACAGGCTAGTTTGAGACTATATAGTCTCTCTATATCTTCATTTGATATAGTAGTAGATTGTGCCTTTGTAGAGAACTCTATAATCTCTCCATAGATGCCTTTTATTTTATGATTATAAAACTCATCTATATCTACTTTCTCTTTGCTATATTTATCTTTGATAGTCTCATCTATGCTTTTGTCAGATATTATATTTTGGCGTTTAGTATTGATACCATGGGCTATAATCTCAAATACATTATCATAGAGATGCTTTGTCTCTTTGAGTATAGATGATATTGCAGTAGATGATAACTCTAGTACAGAGTCATTTAGATACTTAGCACTATCAAATCCTCTATTTGATGTAACTTTGTCTTTTAGTATATATTCCAAAAACACCACCATTTTTGATATAAAAGGTATCATCACAATAACACCTATTAGATTAAATATAGTATGAAATAGTGCCAATTTCAAAGAGTAGTCATCATCTGCTATACCTAGATAGATACTGATATAATCAACTCCCATCATCAGATAAGATATAGAACTTATAGCTATAAGACCTGTGATACCATTAAATATCAGATGAGCTCCTGCTAGTTGTTTGCCCACGATATTTGACCCCATAGCTCCTATTATCGCTGCGATAGTCGTACCAATATTTGCACCTATAGCCAATGCTAGGGCATTTTCATAGCTTATCTGTCCACTAGATAGTGCTGTGATAATCAATACAAGTGTAGCATGAGAAGATTGCATAACAACAGTAGCAAAAATCCCTATGCCTGTAAATATAAATAGTCCTTTTAGTCCTACTACAGCAAAACTAGCCAAATCTATACTAGCTTTAAATGCCTCAAAGCCACTTTTCATATAGGCAATTCCCAAAAACAAAAATCCAAGACCTGCTAGTATATAACCTATACCCTTGATGGACTTTTGTTTTTGAAATATCAATATTACACCAAATACAAGCATGGGCATAGCATAAGAGGCTATATTTACCTTTAGCCCCAGACCTGCTACTAGCCATGCACCTGTAGTCGTACCTATATTTGCACCAAAAATAATACCTATACCCTGCCCTAATCCTATAAGTCCAGCTCCTAAAAACGAGATAGTAAGTACAGATACCAAAGAACTAGATTGCATAATAGTAGTAGATAAGATACCAAATCCTATACTCTTGTATGTCTTGTCTGTGGATTTTTGAAGTACTCTCTCTAGTGTTCCACCAGAGAAGCTTTTGAAGCCCTCCTCTAGTGAAAACATACCAAATAGGAATATAGCTACTCCTGCACTTATCTCTTTGAAATCAGGACTCAACCAAAATCCATAAGAGAGTGCAACTAATAGGATTAGCAGTAATATAGTTCTAAACATTAGACAACTATACCTCTAATCATAAAGAATATAGCAGCAGATAGTATAGCAGCTGCTGGTACAGTAATTAGCCACGCTGCTAATATCTTCTTGACAGCATCTCTTTTGACATATTTGACTTTTTGAGCATTTTTGATATGTTTTTTGGCTACTTTTATCTTCGCCTCTTCATCATCTATTAATTTATACAAATCAACAACTCTAGCATAATCTTCTTTGCTCTTTTGTTCTTTATCTTCTAGTGTCTTGAGTTCACTCTCATAAGCTTTGAGCATTTTTTTCTCATCATCTATGATATTTCTCTCATGCTCTACTACCGTCTCTTGGTTGGATGTAAATAGATACTCTCTCAAAAATCCAACACCAAAGATACCACCAATAGCAATATGTGTAGATGACACAGGCAAACCTAGCTGAGAAGCGATAATCACAGTAATAGACGCAGCCATAGCCACAGAAAATGCTCTCATCTGGTCGAGTTCTGTAATCTCTGTCCCTACTGTACGGATGAGCTTTGGACCATATAGTGCAAGACCCAATGCAATACCCAACGCTCCAACAGCCATTACCCATATAGGGATACTAGCTTTAGCAGATATTCCACCAGTCATTACAGCGTCATTGATAGCAGCCAATGGTCCAATGGCATTTGCTACATCATTTGCACCATGAGCAAAACTAAGCAAAGCAGCAGAGAATATTAGAGGCACAGTAAATAGTAGATTGATACTCTCTCTACTGTTTTCTAGTTTATCTGCTTTTCTCTCTACTATAGGCTTGATTACTATATATACTATCACAGCTACAATCAATCCAAAAGTAGCAGCTATCAAGAAAGATGGTTTTTTGTCATCAGGTAAGAATGTCAATACATCTACGATATGAGGCCATACTTTTTTGAGTCCTTTAAGTGTGAGATATGTCACAAATGACCATGACATAATAGCTACAAATATAGGAACCCATTTTTTTGCCGCTGAGACTTTATCTACTTGATAGACCATAGTCTTTTTGATAGAAAATAGAAACAATGCCGCGATAATACCACCTAATACAGGAGATATAACCCAAGATGCTGCTATCTTACCCATAGTACCCCAAGCTACAATACTAAATCCAGCAGCAGCGATACCTGCACCCATCACACCACCTACGATAGAGTGAGTAGTAGATACAGGAGCTTTCATCATAGTAGCAAAATTGAGCCACAAAGCAGCTGCAAGAAGTGCTGCCATCATAGCCCAAATAAAAGGATCTACATTTCCACCAAAAGCATCAATATCTATAATACCTTTTTTGATAGTCTTGACCACTTCTCCACCAGCGATAAAAGCACCACTAGCCTCAAATATAGCAGCAATAACAATAGCCCCACCCATAGTAAGTGCTTTTGACCCAACGGCTGGTCCTACATTGTTGGCTACATCATTTGCACCTATATTCATAGCCATATATGCACCAAACAGTGCAGCTATCGCCAAAAACATACTATTGGGAATACCACCAGTACTCAAAAAACTATATGTCAAAACTGCTACCATAAAAAATAGAGCAAATCCTAGCTTGATAAAATCTATACCACTGCTTTTCATCGCCTCTTTTTCTATTTTTTTCATTGTTTGTATTTCCATCGTATCATCCTTGTCTTTATATTCTAATTATACAACTTATAATCTTAGTAAGTATTGATTATATTAACTATCTAATATCTCAATTAACCTACGACAAAATATATCAAAAAATGGTAACTTTAGTATAACATTTCTCTGTTTTTCACCCCACATAGGTTCTGGATAGTGGCTATCATTGTCAAATCTAGCCATAATATGCCAGTGGACTATAGGCATATAATTACCAAATGATGCTATATTAATTTTGGTAGGATTATAATACTCTATCATCAATTTCTCTATAGTATGTAGTGTATCATAAATCTCTATTCGTATATCTCTAGGGACTTGACTCATCTCTTTGTACTCTATTAGAGGTAGTACCTTTAGCCATGGTATATCACTTTTTTCTACTTCTATCTTGATATGGTTATTTTGGTATATCATCATCTTATCCTTTTGATAGCTCTTTTGCCTATTTTGTATATAGTAGATGCTTCTTTGGTATTAGATAGAGGAGAGACTATCACATCAGCACTATTTATAGCAAATTTCTCATCATACTCTTTGCCACTAAGATTGGCAGATGAGGTATATAGCCACCCTAGCCTACGCAGTAGAAGTAGATGATGAGTATCTCTGATTACTCTATATGACTCTCCACTAGGCATTATAAATGATGTCTTTTTTGCTCGTCTAACCATATTTTTGTGTATTGATGGAACTCTTGTGAAGCTCTTTAGAGTAGATAGAGACTCTATAGCCCTGATGTAGTGTTTGTGTGGAGGTCTCTGTTTTATCTGATTTAAGCTATAGGCTAGTTTGGAGACAAAGCCTATAGTTGTATCAGTTTGAGTGAGGAAGGTTTTATTTTTTAGCATTTTGTTTAGATATAATCATAAAAATATCTTTTTCATCAAACAAAATAGAAATATCATCTGCTATCTCAGATATAGTTAGATTTGGATACTTAGATATATATTTTTGTACTTTTGTTGTTATATGGGAGTTGTTTAGGATATGTACCTCTGCATCATTCAAATCTATGCTAGTATCATCTCCTTTTAAATTTTGTATATTTAATTTACCACTACACTTATCTGCTATAGCTATAGTCAATGATTTGATATTATACTCTTTGGATAGAGCGTCCAAGTCTATAGTATGGTTTTGTTCTATAATCTTGTGTATATAATATGATAAGCCACACGAGGTAATAGTCGAAGTCATCTTATCATTTATATCTTCTATCGTACCAAAGTAACTATAGATGAATTTAGTATCTTCAAAGCAATGATAAAATGAACCACTATCTCCTAAGCTTTTGATATTCAAAATTATACCTTCACTCTCCAAATAAGAACTCTTGTTATTAGAATTATTATAGAAATCTACCAATAGATTATCTTTGGAAAATAACTCCTCTTGCATAATAGAGTTTCTAGTCTTAAACAAAACCTCTTGTAAGATACTCTTCATAATATCTAGTGTAGCACCCAAATCAGAGAACTCTTTTACTTTACCAAAGTTAAACTCTGTATCATACTTACCACTACTAAGGGCTTGTGCCATCATACTTACTTCTGCTATCTTGTAAGTAACTATAATAGATAGTATTATTGAGACCAAAAATCCTATAAGTGTGATAATAAGAGTAGTTATGATTGCTTCAATATACTCTTCTTCTAACTTCTCTACTACTGAGCTTACTTCTATTGTCACGACAATAGAACTGTTTAAATTATCTATTTTTATATATGCATCAATCAAAGATAAGTCGTGATATATATATATATCACTTTTGACTAGCTCATTTATAGATAACTTTTTTACATCATAAGGTTTTATCTCTTTATCAAACTCATTAGCTTTGACATCTATTATTACTTTATCTAGCTTTATTAGGGTTATAGATTTGGCACGATTATACTCGATAATCTTTTTAAGTGACTTCTCTATATTTGTATTATCTTTGTTATCACGAACAAAGATAGCAGTAGCTTTGGTTATTGACTCCAATTCTGAATCAAGACCCCACATTATCTCATTTTTTTCTAGTGTATAGTTAAATATAGACAATACAATTCCCAATATCAAAAAGACAGGAACAATTATCAAAAAGTTATTATATTTTAACTTCATCATCTTCCTCCTTTTGTGACTTCAAAAATCCTATCATAAGATGAGGTGATTCATATAAAAGTGTCAATAGATGCTCTTGTGAAAGTAGTAAAAAACTAACATCTGTAGAGGCTATGATATTTGATTTTATTGGTCTATCGTGAACTAATGTTCCTAGTCCAAAATAGTCCTTGATGATATGTCCATCATCATATTTTACCTCTCCTTTGACTATTATATATAGATTAGATAATAAGCTATCTACTGTATATATAGTATCTCCTGCTTTATAATATTTGACCTTAAGAATATCAGCAGTCAAAACCAGCTCTTCATTATATAGAGTATCAAAAGGCTCTATAGATTTAAGAGTAAAAATCTTTTGAATTAGTGTCATGATGATATCCTTTCATTTCTAATAGATATTTTTATATCTAAAAACTCTATATCTTTTGATTTACCTATATCAGTAATATCTTTGGTCAAAATATCTTCTATCTTAGAATCTCTATTTATTTCCAAAAAGAGAGTTGGATTAAAGATTTTAATAAATTTATCTCTATGGTTTCCCTTTAGAAGTTGTGTTAGTATATTGTTGATAACAGCTCTCTTTTTTGTAGCATTTAGAGTTGTATCCAATGCCTCATCTAGTGAATATATATAATATGAACTACGATTTTTTATGATACCTACAATATTTTTACTCTCTTCTAGTCCAAATATTTTGATATATCTATTATTGACTACTAGACTTTGATTTAGTCTATCTTGTAGCTGTAGTGTCAAGTCATTATTATCATCATCTAGTTTATACTCTCCGAAATTTGCTATAGTAGATTTAAGCTCATTACTCATATTATTAAAATCAGTAGATAATTTATGTAGTTCTTGTGGAGAATTGATTGATATATTATCTCCATAATTCCCAGCAGCTATCTTTAGGGCTGAGTATTTGAGTACCTCTATAGGACGGATAATCTTGACAGCTATATAATATGAAGCATATATACCAATAATAAGAGCCAATATACCAATAATAATCGACTGTATAAGTGCATCTCTAGTTTTGATATTTATAATACTTACATCAACATCAGCTCCTGTAATAGCTACTACTTTTCCATTTTTATCTTTTATTCCTGCGTAGGCTACTTTCAAAAGACCCCACTTTTCCCACAGCTTCACATCACTTACATAGGTCTTGTCTCTAAGCATAATATTCTCTGCACCCAATATATCATCTTCATCCATAGTATCATAAGAACCAGTAGGAGAGTAATCACCACCTTCATTTACATCTATTATATAAAAACAGTTATTTTCACCTTTATTGTATAATAGATTAAATGTATAGTGGTATGTTAGATTTAGACTATTTTTTATATCTATCATTGGCTTGATATATTTGAGATACATAGGTCTAGTATCATCTCTATATAGACGACCAAAATTATCTTCTGATATTCTAGAGCTGTTTCTCTCATATATCATTAGATTATTCATCCCCATATAGAAGTTATTTTTATCTACTCCTAGATGATGAATATTCGTATTATTAGGTGAGAACTCTTGTACTTCTATAGAGTATTTGAGCGTATCTATATCTATATTAAATACATAATTATCTAATCTATTTACTCCATAAAGCTTATTATCCAATATACTCAAAGTATCTAGTTTATTCTTATATGTTTTTAATAATTTTGGCTTTGTGGCTTTTTCTCCTATAGTAAGCTTATATAGCTTTTTATCATTGGATATATAAAAGGTATTATCAATATAAGCTACTCCTAGACCTATAAAACCTA
>DAOVZV010000304.1 GCA_030634925.1 Sulfurovum sp. | reverse complement strand
GATGGAGAAAAAACTCTAATTATTTCATTTTTAATTTTACGAATGCTGACTGTCTGTACTCAACTATTTCGTTATGGAATGAACACTTTGAGCCTTATTGTGGAATAAGATCTTTTCACTTTTTCTAAACACTATACTGACATTCAAAAAAATTGTGCGTATGACTAGATTCTCTCTCAGTAGGATAAAATCTCTTTTCAGTGTATCTGTTAAGTGGGTTTGGTATAACTTCAAAAGCTATGGCTATTGATTTTATCATCTTTCTTAGCACTCCTATTTGAGATAAGCCTATATATAACCTGCGATTTATCTAGCCCTATCTCTTTGAGGTTTATTGTTTTGTTGGCTATCTGTATGTTATCTTGAAAAAACCTACAATATTTACAACCAAAGTATTTTTTAATGCCATCTTCAAATGTTTTATCATTTATAGCTGTTTCTAGTACACTATCAATAGCTATTTTAACTATCTCATAATTTATTTTAGTGTAATCTTCTCCAGTTATCTCTTGAAGTTTTGAGGCTATAGTATTTAGATTATCTGTTTGAAGTTGCATCTCTAAATAGCTCAAAGTATTATATGTTTCACTACTTTTAAAATCATAGACTATATTATCAATTATAGAATATTTAGTTAGATTAGTCTTGATATAGTGATATTTGCCTTCTTTAGGCTCTTTGATAATTGTTTCATACTGATTTATAATAGTTGATATGGAAATATTTAAAACTTTTCAAAAAGTGATTACCAATAGGTTACAAATGAGAAAAACAGTAAACCTTAAAGGACTACTCAAATAACGCTACAACGAGCTATAAAGGGATTTTATGAAAGTCTATGGCTGAGAGGAAGGGATTCGAACCCTCGATGAGTTGCCCCATACACGAGTTCCAGTCGTGCGCCTTCGACCACTCGGCCACCTCTCAACAGTTTGATTATTTAGGAGTGTAAAATAAATGACTGGTTTGTAATGATTTATTTTATAATCTTAAGTAATTATGAAGTACCCCTCCCCAGATGTCTGCGGCACACAGTAGAGAAAGGTGGGCTGCTATGTTCCCATCCTGACCCGTTGTCCTTCAATACCGTTGCACAGGTCTGAAAAGAGGCAAGGGAATATTAGCAGAGTGTAGCTTATAGGTTAGTTAAATATCTAATCAAAAAGCTCTGTTGATAAGTATCTTTCTGCTGTGTCGCATAGTATTGTGACTATATTCTTGTCTTTGTTCTCTTCTCTTTGGGCTATGAGGTATGATGCGTGTAGGTTTGCACCTGCTGATATGCCTATGAGTAGTCCATCTTCTCTAGCTACTCTTTTTGCCATAGCGAAGGCTTCATCATTGGTGACTGATATGACCTCATCATAAATCTCTACATTGAGTATAGCAGGGATAAATCCTGCTCCTATGCCTTGGATTTTGTGTGGTCCACCTTTGCCTCCTGCTAATACAGGAGAGTTGGATGGTTCTACTGCTATGACTTTTATATCTTTATTGTGAGCTTTTAGGACTTCTGCTGTACCTGTGATAGTCCCACCTGTGCCTACTGATGCTACAAATATATCTATATTTCCATCTGTGTCTTTGAGTATTTCAGGAGCTGTGGTTTTGCGATGTATGTCTGGATTGTTTGGATTTTCAAACTGCTGTAGGACTATGGCGTTGTCCATCTCTTTTTGTAGTTGAGATGCTCGGTTTATCGCTCCACTCATTCCCTCTGATGCAGGAGTTAGTACGAGTTCTGCTCCTAGGTGTATAAGTATCTTTCGTCTCTCTATGCTCATAGACTCTGGCATTGTGAGTATTAGCTTTAGTCCTTTTGATGCACATACACTTGCTAGTCCTATGCCTGTGTTGCCACTTGTTGGTTCTATGATTGTGCTGTTTTTGTCTATTTTGCCTGATTTGAGTGCTTGGTTTATCATATTGAAGGCTATTCTATCTTTGACCGATGAAGTGGGGTTCATAAATTCACATTTGCCCATTATCCTAGCTCCACTATCTTTGGATAGACTCTTTATCACGACCATTGGAGTATTGCCTATTAACTCTTCTATGCCATTTGCTACCATTGTTAATCCTTGGATATTATAGAATAAGAGATAGTCTCACCTGCGTACATT
>DAOVZV010000306.1 GCA_030634925.1 Sulfurovum sp. | reverse complement strand
TAACATGGGGTGCAAACTTCTTGTCTGGTACGGCGTTTGATATATCAGGACTTACTGATTTGGCTGGTTCTACTATCATTCACTCTACTGGTGGATGGGCTTTGGTCGCTGCGATAATCATTATGGGTCCACGACGAGGCAGATACAAAAATGACAAAATTCGTGTAATACCTGCATCAAATATACCTCTTGTCACTTTGGGTGCTATGCTTCTGTGGATTGGTTGGTTTGGGTTCAATGGTGGTAGTGTAGGTGCTATCTCATCTAAGGAAAATGCTGACGCTGTAGCACTGACTATTATGAATACCAATACAGCAGGACTCGCAGGGGCTATCGTAGGATGGGCTTTGACATACTTTAGATACAAGAAGTTTGATATTACAATGATACTAAATGGTGCTTTGGGTGGACTTGTAGCTGTGACGGCTGGACCTGATAAGTATGATATATATACTCCTATACTTATCGGTGCGATTGGTGGAGCATTGGTAGTATATGCTGTACCTATATTTGATAAGCTAAGGATGGATGACCCAGTTGGTGCATTGTCTGTGCATCTTATCAATGGTATATGGGGTACTTTAGCAGTGGGTATTTTTGTAGATAGTGTAGATATATTAGACCAACTCAAAGGTATAGTAGTCGTAGGTCTAATAGTATTTCCACTATCATTTGTGATAATATTTGTCATCAACAAAATCTTTGTCCTCCGTGCAGAAGATGATGAACAGTTAGAGGGAATAGATGCTACAGAGTGTGGTATAGAGTCATATCCAGAGTTCAAACGCTCAATATAATAATAAAGGAAGAATATGAAAAAGATAGAAGCTATAATCAAACCATTCAAGCTAGAAGATGTCAAAGAGGCTCTAATAGATGTAGGTATAGAGGGAATGACTGTATCAGAAGTCAAGGGATACGGAAGACAACAAGGTCACTCTGAGCTATATCGTGGTGCAGAGTATGTAGTAGAATTCATACCCAAAATCAAGATAGAGATTATCGTAAGTGATGATAGCTTTGCCCAAAAAGCTATAGAAGCCATCGCTTCAAATGCACAAACTTGCAAAATAGGTGATGGGAAAATATTTGTATATGATATAGACAAAGTTGTCAGGATAAGAACTGGAGAAGAAGATGAAGAAGCTCTTTAGGCTTACTCTTCTTCTATCTTTATCTACTCTTCTTTATAGTGGAAATATGTACTCCCTCACAGGAGTAGATAAAGTATATCCCATAGTAGAGATACAAGGTTCAAAAATAGATAAAAGCTACAAAACTACTATATATCACGAACTAAACAACACACTCAAATCACTAGATATAGACTACTCTGGCTTCAATCAAAGAGCTATGGCTATTATCATCAATGAACAACACTTATCTGATATCACTATTATAAATATACAACTAATCATAAGTGAAGAAGTCAAAAGACTTGACAATGATATAGTGACATTTGCACTTACTTACCAAAGCAAAGAGGAGTTTGTATTTGACAAAGAAGAGCTAGAAGATAACCTAGAAGATGCACTAGACGAGATATTAGACAAGTTTGCCACACAATATGAAGATGACAACAAAAAGATAGATGCTATCAAACTATCCAAAAATGATATAGCACTAGAACTAAATTATGAGACAAACTATGAAGAAGCTGTAAAAAGAGCCAAAAAAGAGAAGAAAAATATCCTATTTGTATTAGGAGCAAACTACTGTCCATGGTGTAGAAAATTTGAACAAAGAGTACTACTCAAAAGAGAGGTAAACGAAGCGATACAAAAGAGATATATACCTCTAATACTCAATAGAGAAGAGGGTAAATTCCCAAAAGAGTTTTACAAATCAATCACACCAGTAGTCCACTTCATAGACTACAAAACACAAAAAAGCTATCACAGTGTAGCAGGATATAACAACAAAGATGACTTTTTATATCTATTATCACAAGATAAGTAAGAGAGTTATTCTCTTACTTTATCCACAATCAAATCTACAAATTTCTCACTACTATTCATACACGAACAGACTATATAATCATCATATTTGATTTTGTC
>DAOVZV010000159.1 GCA_030634925.1 Sulfurovum sp. | reverse complement strand
TTTTATATCCATATCATCAATAGGTTTATATTTTTTTTCTATTTTATATAAGAGTCCATCATCTAATTCAATAATAGCCTCTAAGGTATTTTCAAAATTTACTTTGTCTTGTTTTGTTCTAAATTGTAATAGAGTTGTATAGATTTTTTTAGATAAGATTGATTGTAATAAAATGAAGTTGTCCCAAACAAAGTTCTTTAATTTTTCTTCTATTATTTCCAATGTGAACTTCCTTAGTGTTATTATAAAAATAATTGTATCAAAAAATAGTATAAATAGAGGTGTTTATGTAAACAATTATAAGTAAGAAAAATTTAATTTCATGAAAATACAGATTATTTAGCTCATATTGTTACCAAATATAACTTTCTTTTGTGATTATTCGTATCAAAAAGTACACTTTTGCTAAAATTAAAAGAAATTATTAGAACTTAAGTTTAATAAGCACAAAACTAAGTTATAATTTTCGTGATGAAAGATGAGGTTCGAGTTCATCTATCGTGTGTTGAGTGTTATTGCTAGACCCCCGAAAGACTCTCTCTGATTTGGATTCCACTTATTTTATAAGTGAAAATTATTACCCAAAGGTACAAAAAATGGCAACATTAGTAAACGGAACTGTTAAATGGTTCAACGATGAAAAAGGTTATGGATTTATTCAACAAGAGAATGGTGGAGATGATGTATTCGTACACTTCCGTCAAGTAAACAACGAAACTGGTGGTCGTGTAACATTGGCTGAAGGTCAAGCAGTAACATTTGAAATTGGCGAAGGTCAAAAAGGTCCACAAGCAGAAAATGTAACTCCTCTTTAGTAGTTATTCCATGTAGGCATTTTTGCCTACATACCTTATACTATCTACTTCCTAAAAAGCGTTCCTCCATTATGTACGCCATCTATTAAATAATTCTTTATATTACTCAAATCAAATCCACTAGCCAAAAACATATCTCTATTATTTTCCATCAAGAAATGTGCTGATTGTAGTTTCGTCACGATACCACCTGTAGCAAATTCATTATTTGGAGTATGCTTTGCATCCAACTCTTCTTGTGTGATATGATTTACTATAGCTCGTCTTTTGGCATCTGGATGCTTGTTTGGGTCTTTGTCATAAAAGGCATCTATATCAGAGAGTATCACCAACAAGTCTGCATCAAAATAATGTGCCACATGTGCTGATAATCTATCATTGTCTCCAAATACCAACTCATCTACACTTACTGTATCATTTTCATTGATTATGGGGATTACTCCATTTTTTAAAAGAGTATCTATAGCATCTTTGGCATGACTAATATGCTTTTGGGAGTCAAAGACATCGGCACTTAGTAGTACTTGTGAACACATCAAATCAAATATAGCAAACTTCTCTTGATACATCTTCATCAGATATGCTTGTCCTATACTTGCTAGGGCTTGTTTATTGGCTAATATATTTCTATCCAATTTAATTTTGGTATATCCTGCTGATACAGCACCTGAACTCACCAATATCACTTGATATTGATTATTTTTGAGGTGTGCTATGAGTTGGACTAGTGCCAACATTCTTATTTTGGCTACAGAACCTTTTTGTGTGAGGACATGAGAGCCTACTTTTATTACAATTTTCTTATACTTCATCTTCTTCTTTTACCATATTTATAAAATCACCAATAGCATATCTTAGTGCTTCGCTATTTATATGAGCTACAGATGATATAGGTAGCACAAACATAGGTTTCTCTTTTGGTAGTTCTACTCCGAAATCTACCTCAAACCCATAGCTGATATAATCCATATCTGCTTTATATTTTTTCAAAATTTTATTTGGCTCTATATCTATATCACTCAAAAATTTATCTGTGAGGATATTGACCTCTTCTTTAGAAAATGAATCTATTTTGGTGATAGCTATCGCATGTTTACGAGTAGATAGAGTATCTGAATATCTATTTAGCTCCACCAAGAGTGTCTCATACTGATATTTCATCTCTCTATAATTGGAGGCATCTATCATAAGAAGCAGAGTTTTAGTCCGTTCTATATGTTTGAGAAACTCCAACCCCAATCCTCTACCATCACTAGCACCCTCGATAATCCCTGGAATATCTGCCATCATATATGAGTCATACTCTCCCATATTGACCACTCCTAGCTTTGGTGTGAGTGTGGTAAATTCATAATTTGCTACTTCTGGTCTTGCATTTGATAGAGTTGAGATTAGAGTAGATTTACCTACATTTGGATACCCTACTAATCCTACATCTGCGATTAGCTTCATCTCTAGTCTTACTTTTTTGGTAATTCCTGGTAACCCTGGTTGAGCGTAGCTAGGTCTTTGGTTACTAGCACTCTTGAAGTGCATATTACCTAGTCCTCCTTTACCACCTTCTATAAATGATACTATTTCACCCTCTTGTATGAGGTCAAATATCTCCTCTCCTGTCTCTGTATCTATCACAGTAGTCCCAGGAGGAACTGTGATATACATATCTTGACCCTTGCGTCCATAACACTTACGAGGCTCACCTGGTCTGCCGTTTTCTGCTCTTAGATGATTTCTTCCACGAAGTGCTGAGAGTGTATCTGTATTGTTGTCAATCTTGAAAAAGACTGCTCCACCTCTACCTCCATCACCACCATCTGGACCACCATTGGCTACAAATTTTTCTGTCCAAAAAGATATAGAACCTGCTCCACCCTTGCCTGAACTTACCAATAACTCTACACTATCTACAAACATATATTAAACCTTTAAAATCAATTGAGAAATTATATCTAAATTAGGGAAATTATCGCTATAATTATCCAAAAAAAGGTCAATATATGTTTATTAAGAAATCTGTATATATTCTACTCTTTGGTAGTCTATTGATATATATAACAGGATGTACACCAAAAGAGCTTCCTGTAAGTGAGGGAGGATACTATCAAAGTGGTATATATTTTGGTGATAGCTTCTCCAAAGGATACAAAAGAGGTATAAGAGATGGATGTACTACGGCACAAGGTGATTATAGAAAATCTCATAGATTATTCAAAAATGATGCTGATTATAATGATGGTTGGTTTTTGGGTAGAAATAGATGTAGAAAATTGTTAGTAATAGAGAAAGAAGATACAAATACAACGATATTTGAGTAAGTCCGAAATCTCGGACTATCTCTTATGCAGGAACTACAGATACTTTCTTTTGAGTAGAACTTCTGTTGTCAAATTTAACAACACCCTCAACTAGAGCAAATAGAGTATGGTCTTTACCCATTCCTACACCATTACCTGCGTGTACTTTTGTACCTCTTTGTCTTATGATGATATTACCAGGAATTACTACCTCGCCACCAAATTTTTTGACGCCTAAACGACGACCAGCTGAATCACGATTATTCTGAGTGGACCCTTGTCCCTTCTTGTGTGCCATATCTTCTCCTTGTTATGCTTATGCTATACTTGTAATTCTTACTCTAGTAAAGTTTCTTCTGAAACCTCTTTTAAGTTTTGAATCTTTTCTTCTTCTTTTTTTGTAGATGATAACTTTCTTATCTCTACCCTCATTGATAACTTCACCCTTGACAATAGCACCCTCTACAAAAGGAGTACCTACTGTCAATTCTCCATTATCCAATGCTAGAACCTCTTTGAATTCTACCTCTGACTTTGGCTCAAGGTTCATATTATCAAAACAGATAATGTCACCCTCTTGAACTTTAAATTGCTGACCACTTGCTTTAATGATTGCGTACATTGCAAACCCTTCATATTTTATATTGTTTTAAAAAAAGTTTGTGATTATACCCAAAATTGTTTTAATACTTTGTTAAACACTATTAATAATTATAATCTGCACCAGCGACTGCGATACAATCTATCTCTACAAGTGCATTTTTGGGCAAAGTTCTCACAGCTACAGTACTTCTAACTGGCTTATGAAGTCCAAAATAATGAGCATAAATAGCATTTACCTTGTCAAAATCTTTCATATCTGCTAGAAATATAGTTGTCTTGATAACATCGTTAAAGTGAGCTCCTGATGCTTCGAGAACATAAAATAGATTTTTCATCACTTGATGTGTCTGATTTTCAACATCACTAGCTACCATTTG
>DAOVZV010000015.1 GCA_030634925.1 Sulfurovum sp. | reverse complement strand
TGAATTTCTCATCAATAGATGGTACTCTACAAACTCATCTAGTCAAAATAGAGATGGATATATATATGGATACTCGCCTATCTTTACATATAAATTCAAACGAATTAAAATATCTGATTTCAAGCTATATGCAGAGATGGGAGCAGGATTGGCATATATGGACAATTCATTGGTAGAAGATAGACAAAAGACAACACAGTTTCAGTTTATAGATAGTATAGGATTGGGGTTTGCGTCTGATGATTACAAGATAGGATATAGATTTACACATCTATCAAATCTAAATATAGGCACACCAAATCCTAGTATAGATTTCCATCAGATACTTATTAGCTATAGTTTTTGATGTGAGTTGTGTTTTATAAATTAGCCAAAGGGTGGGCTTTCATATAGTCTTGTTTTTTTCTCTTGTCGCCTAGCTTGGTATATATCTGTGTTGTAGCCATTGTGGCGTGTCCTAGTAGTTGGCTCACATCAGATATTCTAGCTCCATTGTTGAGTAGGTGAGATGCAAATGAGTGTCTTAGCTGATGAGGTGTAGCTTTTAGTCCTAATGCTCGAAATGGTTTCATTAGCTTATATCTTAGTTGAGCAGAGTTTAGAGGTGATTTACCCTTTTCAAATAGATACTTTTGAGGAGAATTTTCTTTGATATATAGCTCTATTAGCTGTTGGACTATAGGCAATATAGGCAATTCTCTTATTTTTTTGCCTTTTCCATCTATCTGTACCCACTTGTCTTTGATATGACTTATCTCTAGTTTGCTTAGTTCTGATATACGGATACCTAGTCCATAAAGCATAAATATCAAAAGCTTCTCTTCTAGTGTGACATGTTGTAATACCTCTTCTATATATATCTCATCTATAGGTTTTGGTAGTCCTTGTGGTATCTTGATAGACTCGTCTCCTATGACTTTGATAATCATTTGATGTTGTTCTTCTAGGTATTTGACAAATGAGCGAATGGCTGATAGTTTTTTGGCGATGGTTCTTTTGTGGTTTTGGACTATATCAAACCTAAAAGCAGTGATATTGAATATAATTCGTCCATCACTCTCTTGATATATCTCGCTTACTTTTAGCATCTGACGCAGGGCTATCTCATAAGTGATAATAGAAGTTTGGCTATACCCTCTAATCTCAAATAGATAGTCCAAAAACATATCACTAAGGTCTCTAAACTTCTCTCTCATAATCTATTCTATAGTATATTCTAGCATTTTGGCTCGAAGATACTCTTTTGCTTCAGTTATCTCCATACCCTCTAGGCTAATACTCTGTATATAGAAGTCTATTTTGGAAAATGGTACAGGTATCACAAATCTATCCCAACTACTAAGTTGCCAAAAATTACTACATCTGAAATTCATTACAAATATAGGAAGTTTACTTTTGATAGCAATACCTATAGCCCCATCACTCATAGAGTGTCTAGGACCTTTTGGACCATCAGGAGTTATGAGTACTTCATCACCTTTTTTGATACTTCTAAATGCTTGTAATAGTACCTTGGATGCTCCCTTTCTCGAAGAGCCACGCAGAGGTCTGATATGGAGTAGATTGAGAGTATTTGCGATAAGTGAACCATCAAAATGAGAAGATACAATCGCTGTAGCACTATGAGATGGATGAATATGTCTATATGCTTGTGGACTCATCAGAAGCTCATTGTGCCAACATACGCATACATGTTGTTCATCTCCAATAGGAGTAATATAGTGAAAACGACGAGACATACTAAACCATATCATTCGCATAAGTACATAAGCTATAGGAGGTACTACCCATCGTCCGATATATCTAAAAAGTTTCTTCATAGATTTAGATTATCTCTCCATCTAATGCACCTCTTGATGTACGAGTTACCTTGACATCAATGATACGACCCAAAAGCTCTTCACTTCCATCTATAAAAAATAGTTTACCATCATCAGCTCTACCTGATACTTTGCCATTTGGCTTTAGCTCATCTATATAGACTCTGTGTATCTTGCCTAATTGTGAGTCCATTATCTCATCTAGTATCTGTGTATGTCTAGTTTGAAGTCTAGTAAGTCTCTCTCCTGCTAGGCTATTTTCTATCTGATTGTCAAAATCCATAGCCTCGGTGTGAGGTCTAGCAGAGTATTTGAAAGAAAACAACTGTTCAAAACGCACTGTATTTAATACACTCATCGTCTCTTCAAAATCACTATCACTCTCATCAGGAAATCCTACTATTATATCTGTAGATATAGTAGCTTCAGGGCAGAGTTTACGGATTTTCTCACATCTATTGATGAAGTTCTCTTTGGTATATCCTCTCTTCATCTTTTGGAGTATAGCCGTCGAGCCACTTTGGAGTGGTACATGGATTTGTTTGCATATCTTTGGGTTAGATGCAAACTCTTCTATAAACTCATCGTCCATGTGGAGTGGGTGAGGGGAGGTGAACCTAATCCTCTCTAGTCCATCTATCATAGATATTTGTTGCAGTAGTTTGGTGAAATTACAAATCTCATCACTACTACTAAATCTTCTACCATAATTATTGACATTTTGACCCAAAAGCATCACCTCTTTTGCTCCAAGTGCTACTGATTTGGTTATCTCACTTATGATTAGAGATGATGGTATCGAGACTTCATCTCCTCTAGTCGCAGGAACTATACAAAAAGTACAAGATTTATCACAACCTATAGATATATTGACCATAGCCTTGAAGCTATTTGTACGATACTCTGCGAAATTGTAACTACTCTCATCAAAGTTGGTATCTACTTCTACAGCGTGTTTGGTATTTATAACTTTGGTGATTTTGGATACATTTCTAGCACCCAATACAAAATCAACAGCAGGAGCTCGTCTGATAATCTCTTTGCCTAAGTGTGACGCAGTACATCCCGTCACTCCTATCTTTGCTGATGGCTTTTTGTATTTTTTGAATACACCTATTTCGGAAAATAGTTTTGCAACTGGTTTTTCTCGTACAGAACAGGTGTTTATGATGATAAGGTCAGCATCAGACAACTCATCTGTAATCTGATAAGGCTCTTGCTGGTTAAGTTCTGCTATCAAATGTTCACTATCTCGAACATTCATAGCACAACCTAGCGTCTCAATGAATAATTTTTTCAATAACTACCCTCTTGACTATACTATAATATGAACTTCATAGATGTATTCATTTTCATCTAATCCATACTTAACTTCACGCATATATACAGAGAAACCTTTATCTTCAAAATACTCGATAAGTGATTTTAACTCTTTGTGAGAATTGTCTTTGTCAAAATAGAAAATAGACTTTTTAGATAACTCCTCTTCTACTTTTTTTAGCTCAATCATTTTTGGTTTTGCTTTTAGTGTTGTTCTTGCAAGTTTTAACTTCATACATTTACCTTTATAACTTATATTTATCACTTCAACAGTATCTTGACATTAATTAATGATTATACTTCATTTTCAGTAAAGCTTTGATTAGATATAATGTTCATCTTCAAAAACAACCCCCCAAGATGTTATTAACGCTGTTTATGTTACTTCTTGTAGCGATTTTATTTATTAGGATAGGAGATAATTATGGAAAAGATATTAGACATCATCGAAGCGATAGCTCATGAAAAGAATATAAGCAAAGATAGTGCTATAGAGGCATTTAAAGAGGCTCTTTCAAATACTGCAAAGAAGCTTACTAGTTATACCAATACATTTGAGGTCATTATAGATAATGATACGAAAAGTTACTCTGTAAATAGAGTTATCACTGTTCTCAAAGATAATGATAGAAACCTACAAGTAGAAGTAGGAAAAGAGCCAAATAAAAAGATGGTAGAGTCTGATAGTTTCATCCCATTATCAGAAGCCAAAGAGTTTGATGACTCACTAGAAGTAGGAGACCAACTCAAAGAGGAGTTCATCCTAGAAGACCACGGACGAACAGCATCTGCCAATCTCTTTAGAGAACTAGAGTACCATATCCAAAGACGAGTAGAACAAGACCTATTTGAAAAATATAGAGAGTTGGTAGGTACTGTAATGCTAGGACGAGTTAATCGTGTGGATGCTGATAACAATACGCATGTAGAGATAGGCGAACTAAAAGGGATACTATCACAGAGAAACCGTATCAAAGGTGAGAAGTACAAAAGAGGCGATACCATCCGTGCATTGCTTAGATTTGTAAGTATCGACCCAGAATTTGGTATGTTTTTGGAGCTTACGAGAACATCTCCAAAGTTCTTGGAGTCTCTGTTGTCAAATGAAGTACCAGAGATAGCAGATGGAGCTGTAGAGATAGTATCATCTGCTAGAATACCAGGAGAAAGAGCCAAAATAGCACTCAAAACAGAGCAACTAAATATAGACCCAATTGGTGCTACTGTAGGTGTCAAAGGTGTCCGTATCAACTCCGTTAGCCAAGAGCTAAATGGTGAAAATATCGACTGTATAGAAGCATCACCTATTCCAGAGGTATTTATCACACGAGCTTTGAGTCCTGCTATCACACAAGGTATCAAAGTAGATAAAGATGCAAAAAAAGCAATGGTAAATATCACAGCTGACCAAAAAGCCAAAGCTATTGGTCGTTCTGGTATCAATATCCGTCTAGCATCTATGCTCACAGGATATACAATAGAACTCAATGAAGTAGAGGGAGTAGCCCAAGCTCCTACAGATGGTTCAGACCACAAAGAAGTGACCAAGACAACAGATACAACAGCATTGGCTGACTTGTTTAAATAAAAGGAAAAAGATGAAATTAAATATACTTATAGCTATATCAATAGTAGTAGTAACAGGATTATTACTTACAGGTTGTGAAGATGAAAAAGTAGTTACGCAAACAGATACAAAAACAGAAGATATTCATATATCTGCTGTCAATGATGCCAAAAAAGCTATAGAGTTACTCAACAAGCAGACTGCTCAAAAAGACCAAGCAGTAGAGAAAGCTATAGCAAAAACTGTAGAAGTAGCACCAGTAGCAGACAAAGGAGCTTTGGTATTTGCAAAATGTATCACTTGTCACGGCAAAGATGGCAAAAAGAGTGCATTTAACAAATCTGCTATTATCGCTGGTCAATCTGTAGAAGAGATAATAATATCTCTCAATGGATACAAAGCAGGAACGAGAGATGTATCAGGTATGGGTAAACTTATGGGTGGTCAAGTATCATCTTTGAGTGATGCAGATATTCAATCTGTAGCAGAGTATATATCTGGATTATAGGAGACTAATATGTTATATTATTATGCACATTCAGGACACAAAGTCGGATTAGATAGAGTCCGTCGAGGAGTTGCAATGCTCAAATCACTTATAGATGAAGGTGTAGAGTGTTGTATCCTTGTCAATGATTTCAGAGCAGGATTAGCGTGTAGAGAGTTGGGACTCAAAGAGTATATCACAATAGAGACTATACAAGATATAGATGCAGTAGCCAAAGTCGGAGATAGTATCATCATCGACTCACTAGAAGATGACCATGGACGATTGGTGAAGTTTTGTAGTGATTTCAAACAAGTATGGCGTTTTGGTCATGACAAAGATGATAAGCCTATACATTCTGAGATAGTAATTCCTTATGATACAGTAGTTATAGATAGTCAATATCTAAAAGAGAGTCCAAAAGAGGATAGAGTATTACTATTTTTAGCAGATATGGATTTTGACAAAACTATCATAAACAATCAAGCATTTTTCAAATCTATAGATATGGAATTAGTACTAGGTAATTACTTTTTTGTCAAATACGAAGATGAATTAGCTAAAATATTCTCAACTCTACACGAACCAGAAGATTATACAGACTTGATACAATCAAGTAGCCAAGTAATCACAGCTTCATCACAAGTAGCAATAGAAGCAAAAGCATCAGGTGCAGATGTGATTTTTCTCAATATCCAAAAGAGTAATACATACTCTATAGATAGTCTAACAGAGTATGGTATATCTATTATAGATGGTTTAGATATAGATACAGTTAAGATGAATTTATCTGATAAATTAGGTAAAGTTAATAAGGATATAAGAGAATTTGATAATAAAAAAATAATTAATAATCTATAAATTACTTATGGTAACACTTAGCAAATTCCCCCCTTTTTTATATATATAATTAGGACTATCTAATAGTCCTAGTCCTATACTATTTAATCCTTATATTTCTTACTAAAGCATAATTTAACTAAAGTATGCTTTTACAAGAGATATATGATTATAAAAGAAAGGATTAAATATGGAACAACAAGAAGAAGGTCGTAGAGACTTTATGGGCATGGCTCTTGGAGCATGGGCTGTTGTCGGAGGCGTAGGTGCATTATACGCTGCAAAACGCTCATGGGATCCGTTGCCTAGCGTCAAAGCTGCTGGATTTACTACAGTAGAGATGAATGACAAAAAAGAAAATGAATTAGTAGTAGAAAAATGGAGAGGTAAACCAATCTTTATTTTGAAGAAATCAGCAGATATGGAAGCTCATGATAGAGATGTTGTGATGAATGGGTCAAGATTTCATGTATCTATAGGATTATGTACTCACTTAGGTTGTATCCCAGCATATCAATCAGATAACAAAGAATTTTTCTGTGCTTGTCATGGAGGAGTATTTGATGTATCTGGTGTAAATAGTCCAGGTCTTCCACCACCAAGTCCACTAGAAATACCACCATTTAGAATAGATGGTACAAAGCTAGTATTGGGTGAATCAGGTCCAGAATATAAGAAAATGTTAGACGCTGGTCTAACAGTTTAAGGGGAGAGATATGGCACATTTTGATGATAAAGCAATGCCATTTGGAAACAAATGGATGGACGAGAGGATAGGTCTTAATACTCTAAAAAGAGTATTAAATACTGAATATTGGATACCAAAAGATATAAACTTCTTATGGGCTATGGGTATGGTTTTGGCTGCTACCTTTGGTATTTTGGTAGTTTCAGGGATATTTTTACTTATGTACTACAAGCCTGATGTAAATCTTGCATTTGATAGTGTAAACTATACTATTATGAGCGAAGTTGGTTACGGATGGTTTTGGAGACATATCCACGGTGTAGGTGCATCAATTGTATTCCTTATCATATATATCCACATGTTTACAGGTATATATTACGGTTCATACAAGAGAGGTAGAGAGCTTATTTGGCTATCAGGTATGGGACTTTTTGTTGCATTCTCTGCTGAAGCATTCTCTGGTTATATGCTTCCATGGGGTCAAATGAGTTATTGGGCTGGTATGGTTATTACAAACCTATTCTCAGGTGGTTCACTAGAAGCTTATGGTCTTGTTGAGTGGATTAGAGGTGATTATGTTCCTGGTGATGCATATCTTACTCGTTTCTTTATGTTGCATGTATTGCTTATTCCTTTGGCTATTATTGGTCTAATTGTTCTACACTTTGGTACTCTAAGATTACCACATGTAAACAACCAAGAGGGTGCAGATATAGATTACAAAGAGTCAGCAGAATTATGGAAAGCTGGTAAGAAAAAAGAGTCAAAAGTTATTCCTTTCTCTCCTGTATTCTTGAGTAAAGACTTGTTTGTAATGGGTGTATATTTCATTATATTCTTCTATCTTGTATTTTATAACTTTGAGTTCTCTATGGACCCTGTAAACTTTGACCCAGCAGATGGACTTAAAACTCCTGCACATATCTATCCTGAGTGGTATTTCTTGTGGTCTTATGAGATTTTGCGTCCATTTAGTAAAGATATAGGTCTTATAGCCTTTGGTATAGCTCAGATAGCATTCGTATTCTTGCCATTTGCAGATAGAAGTCCAAATGTAGCACCTGCTCACAAAAGAGGATTATTTAATATATGGTTCTGGGTACTACTTATAGATATGATAGTGCTTACTGCTATGGGTAAACTTCCTCCTACAGACCCAGTGTTTGCTATGATAGGACTTGTTTCAGCAGTACTATTCTTGGCTATGGGTCCACTACTAGTACTAATCACGATGTTTGAGAAAAAAATAGAGAAAGGAGCTTAATATGAGAGAGTTAAAAATATTTGCAATAGTTGCTTTCTTTTCACTATTGACATATTATCTTGTTGAGCCGTATGCTCACCACGAAATGCACAAAAAAGTAGATACAGAGGGCAATGAAATTCATTCAGAGAGTCATGGCTTTAAGTATGATGGTAAACCTGATATAGCAGAAGCTCATAGAGCAAAAAACAAAGCTTTAGTAGAGAGCAAAACAGCATTCTGGGCAGATGTCGCAAAGATAGGACAACTCAAAGGTAACGCAAGTGCTGGTCAATCACACTTCGCAAGTTGTGCAGGTTGTCATGATGCCAATGTAAATATGGGTGGAGTAATCCCTCCAGTTCTCGACCATGCAGGAGCTATCTATGACAAGAACTATCTAATAGCACTTATCAAAGACCCAGCAATAGCATCAAATATAGACCACAAATACAAAGATACTGGAAATCATCCAATGGGTGCTATCAAATTTATGATGCCTGATGACCAATCTATCGCTGATGTAGTAGCTTATATGTTAGAACACAAAGCTGGTGAAGTGACTCCAAAAGAGGCTTATGAAGAAGCTTGTATGAGATGTCATGCTGTTCGTTATGGTAAACTCCCTCAATTAGGTGATACACCAAAATTCAAGCATGAGAAAGATTCATTAGCTCACAAAATTAAAGTAATAGAAGAACAAGACAGAGTAAAAGCCTATATGGGTAAACTACCTCCTGATTTGTCTATTATGATAAGAGCTAGAAGTGAACACTTTATGAAAACATTTGTAGAAAATCCTCAATCACAATTAGCAGGAACTTCTATGCCAAGAGTTGGACTAAGTGCAGAAGGTTATGAAAAAGTTGAAGCCTATATGGTATCAACAGGAGACCCAAGTAAAGCCAAAAGAGAAGCAGTAGGACCATGGGTAATACTATTCTTCGTTATCTTTACAATCCTTGCATACTTATGGAAAAAATCACAATGGAAAGATTTACACTAATCTTTTCTTAGGGTGCGATAGCTATCGCACCTTTAAAACTACAATACTTCAAGCAAACAAAAAATCAAATTTTTTCTTTTATATAAATATACCTCAAAAAGGGAATTAAATGGGTCAAAAAGATATTATCAGCAAAGAGATACTCAAAAATATAGCGAGGGATATATCTACTCATATATTACATATAGATATCAAAGATGATATGGAAATCATAGACAAAGAGTTTACACGAATAGAGTCAAGAGATAGTGATATACTCTACAAAAATGGTGATGAAGTAATCCATATAGAGATACAAAATAATAATCATCCTCAAATGCACCTAAGAATGCATAGATATTATAGTGATATACTATTTCTATATGAAGATTACAAAGTACATCAATATATGTTATATATAGGCAAAGCTAAATGTAGTATGAAGTCACAAATCAAAAGAGATAAAATCGACTATAGTTATGATATAATAGATATTAGAGATATACCATGTGAGTCATTTCTGTATAGTAATGACTCATCAGCTATTGTATTGGCTATATTGTGTGACTTCGAGGGCAAAGACAAACAAATGGTAGTCAATACCATACTAAAAAGACTAAGAGAACTCAATGATGATGTAGAGTATAGAAATTATCTAAGAATGGTAAATGTATATTCATCTAACAGAGACTTGGAACAAGAAGTAAAAAAAGGAATAAAAATGCTAACAGTAGATATAGAAAAAACACCATTTTATCAAATTGGAATGGAGATAGGTGAAGAAAGAGGTGAAGAGAGAGGTTTAAAAAGAGGTGAAGAGAGAGGTTTAAAAAGAGGTGAAGAAAGAGGATTAAAAAGAGGTGAAGAGAGAGGATTAAAAAGAGGCAAAAAAGAGAACTCTTTTGAAAATGCTATAATTATCATAGATAAATTTAAACTATCTATAGATGATATTACAAGGGAG
>DAOVZV010000109.1 GCA_030634925.1 Sulfurovum sp. | reverse complement strand
CAATAGCCAAGAAGAGAAGAAATTTTCTCAGCACGACAAAAATGTATTTCATAAATATATATTGTTAGGTCATGAGTTGGTATCGGGTGCTATAGAGACTGATTTTATCAAAATAGCTCAAAATGTGATACTCCAATACAATGAGTACAATGATGGCTCAGGTATCCCTTATGGTATCAAAGGAGAGGAGATTAGTGATGTGGCTGTAATGGTATCCATAGCAGAGACATTTGAAGCACTTCTATCCAAACGAGCATATAGAGAAGTAGAGTCTTATTCTCCAAAAGAGGCTTATACTATATTTGCTGATAGTAGGCACAAGTTTAATAGTAGAATACTAAATACACTATTACAAAACTTTTCTGACTTTGTGGATATTCGAGAAAATATACTATCTCTAAATGACAAAAGTAAACCAACCAAATAAAAGGAATTAATATGACTAGTAAATTAATTAGTGCTTATGCTATCGAGGATTTGATAGATGAGATTGATGAGAGTAGCAAAAATGGCTTCAAGCCATCATTGGCGTTTGTATATACATCTGTGTCTTATGATATACGCAAACTAGTAGCTGAGCTAAATAAATATCCTTTTTTGATATTGGGTTCAACTACAGTAGGTGAAGTATTTGCAAATGAAGAGTTGGGTGTACAAGAACTAGAAGAGAGTATCGTATGTATGCTAGTAGATGTCAATCCTGATGCTATCGCTCTAAAATTACTGCCAGTTGATGGTGATAACTATCACGATATTGGTACAGAGATTGGAGATTGGGCAAAGAGTAAATTTGATGATGTAAGTGTTATTACTACTACTTCTGGATTGATGTTTGACAATGATGCTTATACTCAGGGTATCTTATCTAGTGGTATTGTCTATGCTTTTGGTGGGTCTGCTGGTGATGACTTGATACTCAAAGATACATTTGTATTCTCTGGTGAGAATTTCACCAATCATGGTACGGTAGTATTGGCAATAGACAATAGCAAGATAGAAGTCGTAGGCTCTAGGGCATTTGGTTGGTTGGGTATTGGCAAAGAGAAAATAGTGACAAGAGCATCCAAAAATATAGTATATGAGATAGATAATAAACCTGCTATAGAGTTTTATAAAAATTATCTCAAAATAGATACTATTAGTATGCCTCAAACTGGTATAGAGTATCCTCTCGAGGTACGAATGCGTAATGGACAAGTAGTATTTCGTGCTGTACTAGATATCAATGAAGAAGAAGGTTCTTTAATATTTGCAGGACATGTCGAGGAGAAATCAAAGGTACGAATATCAGCACCACAAGGTAAAGATATTATCAAATATGTGGATGAAAGTATCAGAAAATCTATCGAAGAGGCAGGAGATTTCAAAGCAGATATAGCACTGATATTCCCTTGTTGTTCACGAAAACAAGTATTGGGTGCATTTGCAAAAGAGGAGATAGAAGTAGCATACAAAGCAGTAGGTTGTCCTTTGGTTGGATTTTTTGCCTATGGAGAAATCGGTGCCTTCCCTGGAGGATATGGCTTTCACAACGAGACATTTGTCACAGCACTATTGAGAGAAAAGGAATAATATATGATAATACACTCTATAAAATCACTAATAAACAGTTTGCCTGAGTCAGAAACAAAGAAAAATCTACTAAAAAAGATAATTATTGTTGAGAAAAATATGACAAGAACAGAGACTAAATATATAAAAGCAAATGAAGATAAGCTCACTCTATCTCACCTACTCACAAAAGTAAATGCAGAACTAGAAGAGTCACTAAATAATGAAAAAAGATTTATAGCATCAGTGAGTCACGAGCTACGAACTCCACTTACTGCGATACTAGGATATAGTGAGCTACTAGAAGATACAGCACTTAACAACAAACAAAATAGATACCTCAACAACATTGTACAGAGTTCAGACCATCTATTGGCTCTGATTAGTGACTTGCTAGATGTTGCCAAACTAGAAGACAATAGAATTGAGCTATCTCTCAAAGAGTTTGACTTGGATGATATGCTAAATGAGTGTTCTAATCTAATCAAATCAAAGATAAACCATGATGTCAATTTCTTGGTAGATATTCCTCTCTTGGACTATCCTATCATATCTGATGATAAGAGACTCAAACAAATATTCATCAACCTTCTATCAAATGCTGCTAAATTTACAAAAAAGGGTTCTATCCGTTTCTATATCAAGCAGATGGAAGAGATAGAAAATAATCGTCTCAAAATCGTAGTAAATGTAGATGATACAGGAGATGGTATCCCTGAGGAAGTCAAAGATACACTATTTGACCCATTCCAATCTACAGACAAAACACAAGGAACTGGACTAGGTCTATATATATCTCAACAATTAGCTAGACTAATGGATGGAGAGATAGTAGTAGAGTCCAAGCAAGGTGTAGGAAGTAGCTTTAGTGTCACACTTGTAGTAGAAAAGTCTAGCAAAAAAGAGATAGGTAAAAAGCTAAATGGTGCAAATATTATGATGTTTGCAGAGAAAGATGAGTTTATAGATAAAGTATCAAAAGAGTTTATGCTTCACGGTGTTAATTTCCAAAACTACTCTATATCCAACTCTGATATTACATCTTCATTGGTACAGATGGTAGTTAGTGGTAGGTTTTATGATATTGCTGTCTTTGATATGGATATTTTCAAAAACCACACAAGTCATATAGCAGGAACACTAAAAGCTATCAACAAAGATATAAAACTCATAGCCCTAGTAAGAGAAGATAGTGATAGTCACTTTGAAGAGTTCGACCAAATTATACACAAGCCTCTACCATATCAAAGATTTATCAAAGAGATGGAGACTATATACTCATCTGAATTTTTTGATGATTCAGAAGAGTTTGACTACTCACAACTAAATATACTTATAGTAGAAGATGTAGAGATAAATAGAGAATATGAACAAGAGATGCTAAACAACTTCTTCTCTATCACTTGTGATACAGCAAACAATGGAGAAGAGGCAGTAGCCAAAGCCAAAGATAATGATTATGACGCAATATTGATGGATATGCGTATGCCTGTAATGGATGGACTAGAAGCTACTAGGACTATCAGACTCTTCGATACTACTACACCTATTATATGTATGAGTGCCAATGTATATAAAGAAGACAAGATAGCAGCACAAGAGTCAGGGATGAATGACTTTATAGAAAAACCTCTATCCAAAAAAGATATAGAAGATAAATTACTAAAACTAGTAAATCACAATCTTGCAGACCCTATCAATGTCACTCCTATAGAAGAGAGTACAACATCTATATCTAGCCTACAGACATATATCGGCAATGGCGAAGGTCTAAGAAAAACAGCATTCAAACACTTACAAGAGAATTTCAACGAAGAGATAAGTAATAAACTATTTAACAAAGCACTTGATAGTATTCGTGAATATATCCAAAGAGTAGATACAAACTTTGCAAATAAAGATATTCAAAACCTAGTAGAGGACTTTCATATTATCAAAGGAGTATGTTCAAATATTGGATTAAATGATATAGCCAATAGAGCAGGAGAACTACAGAAACTATCAGAAAGTGGAGACTTCTTGTCTATATCAGACCCCAAAAATAGACTTTTGCAAGATTTAAAACTTCTATTAAATAGTAAATAATAAGGATTAAAAATGGATTTCGATATGTTCAAAAAAATATCTATAATGGTAGTAGAGGATGATAGTTTTAACCAAGAACTAGCCTCTGCTATATTTGAAGAGTTTGAAAATATAACTATGCTAAGAGCAGATAATGGAGAAGAAGCATTAAAGATACTATCAGACCATAGTGTTGATTTGATACTACTTGACCTTATGATGCCAAAGATGAATGGATTTGATACACTAAAAAATATAAAAGATAATGATGACTATAAAGATATTCCAGTTATAGTAGTCACATCAGAAGAGAATGAGAGAAAATCTACCTACAAACTAGGTGCAAATGACTTCATCTCAAAACCATACAAACCAACAGAACTAAGAATAAGAGTATTCCAAAATCTAAAAATCAAAAGCTTCTTTGATATAATCAAGAATATTGAGACAAATACAGATGCCTCATCAGACCAAAACTTGTCAGATATACAATCAGCCCTACAGATAGCAGACAACTCTCAAAAAGAGCTTCTATCAAAGATAGCCAATCTATCTCAAAACTCATCAGAGAGACTAGGACACTATGTAGCCCTACTCTCAAAGCTATATGGACTAGACAACAAAGAGATAGATGATTTGTTTTATTCTATGGCGATATATGATATAGGACTCCTAAGAATACCAAAAGACAAACTCATCAAATTAGATAAAAAAGAGTATGAAAGACATCCCGAACTAGGTCTAAAGACACTAGAGGGTATCAAAGAGACCAATCTAATCAAAATGGCAAAAACAGTCACTATATCTCACCATGAAGCATGGGATGGTAGTGGATTTCCCAAAGGACTCAAAGGAGATGATATACCAATATACGCAAGGATAGTATCAGTAATAGATTATTTCGATGAACTAACTAGCAATCGTATATATGACAAAAAGACCATTCGCTCAGTAGATGCACTAGAAGTGATAAAAAGAGACAAAGGAGTCAAGCTAGACCCACAATTAGTAGATATATTTGAAAGTAACTTCAAAAGATTTATGGAGATAAAAGAGAAATATAGTGTCTAAGATATAAGACGCGTAGGGTGGATTTATCCACCAATATTTATAATAAACGGTGGATAAATCCACCCTACTTCCACCTCTCATAAAGAGTATTCTCAATACCCAATACATCATACCACTTACCTATAATAAATCTCTCCATCTCTTCTAGTGATGATGAGTCTGAATAGTATCCCATTACAGGTGGAGCGATGATAACTCCCAAAGATGCCAATTTGTGCATATTTTCCAAAGCAATAGCCGAAAATGGTAATTCTCTAGGTGCTAATAATAATTTTTTTTGTTCTTTGAGTGCTACAGATGATACTCTTGTTGGTAGATTATCACTTATACCACAGGCTATCTTGGCAAGAGTATTCATACTACACGGGATAACTACAGTAATATCCACACCAAAAGAGCCACTAGATATAGATGATGCAATATTTTGTGAGTTATGTAAAGTGATATTTTGATGTTCAAAGGCTTCTACTGTAATAGCATTATCCGATACTACCAAATGAACATCTATATCAGATGGGAGATACTCTATAAATTTCTTACCCAAATCCACACCACTAGCTCCTGTAATAGCTACTACTAATTTCATATTTTGCCTTTATTTTATAGATGATAAATGTTTTGAAGTTTATAAATATGGAGCGGGCGAAGGGAATCGAACCCTCTACCCCAACCTTGGCAAGGTTATGCTCT
>DAOVZV010000262.1 GCA_030634925.1 Sulfurovum sp. | reverse complement strand
GATATATAAATCTTGTTATAGATTTGTTATCTAATTTAAAACAAAATGTAATTAAAAATGTAACTATACAAAAAGAACAAAGCAAAAATGTATCTAATTTAGATAGATTTCGTAGATTAAGAGAAAAATCAAATAATAAAACAAAATTGACAATGGCAATAGCTACAAATACAGATGAAATGGTAAACGATGGTATATTTTGATACAAATGTATTACTATATGCTTTTACAAAAAATATAGATGATGAAAAACAAAGAGATATTTCAACTATATTAGTTGAAGAAGCTATTAATAATGATACTTTAATTGTATCAGAAATAATACTCTGTGAATTTGCTTTTGTATCAAATAAACTCAATGAAGATAAAAATGATATTGATAATAATTTAGAATTTTTATCAACATTTTTACAACCATCAAATTTCACAATAAATCAAAGAATGATAGAAATACTAAACAAAACAAATTTATATATTAGTTCATTTGATGTATATCATTTAGCTTTCTCTGAATATCATAATGCAAAATTATTTACATTTGATAAGGGATTTAAAAAGCTTCAAGCTATCTCTAAAATTGAGATTTACATAAAGTAGCAGACATAATAAATCCTTGGAAAAGCATGTTCAAGAAGAGATTATAAAGATACTCCAAAGGACTATAACCACCTCATCAAAGTCTCTACTTGTAACCCCATGGCTGTACTCTCATATCCATCTACTGATAATATATACTTCTTGCAAAATCCTTCTACCATACAGCCACCTGCTTTTCCATCCCATAATCTGCTATCAAGATACTCTTCCATATCGTCTTTGTTAAATGGAGCAAAGTGATAATGAGTAGCTGATATATCACTAAATGATAAGCTTTTGGTCTTGTAGTGGAGTGATGATATGATAGATATAGTTGAGCCACTTTGGATATTGAGTATTCTTCTTGCGTCATTTATATCTTTGGGTTTACGCAAAATCATACCATCACTAGCACTAATCACCGTATCAGCACATAGCAAAGGCATATCTAATCCATACTCTTTGATAGCACTCTCTAGCTTACCTGCACTTGCTGTATATACAAAATCTTTGGCTATAGTGGTGGTAATCTGTTCTTCATCATAATCTGTAGATTTCTGTACGAATGCTATACCGAAATTGCGTAATAGCAAAGCTCTGCTTGTAGATGATGAACATAAGCAAATCATCTAAACACCTCTCAATGAAACACCAAACCAAAGAGCTACTATACCCAATATGATATTGATAGGAAGTAGTAGTTTGGGTATAAGTGCCAAAGATGCTTTCGCCCCTGCCAAATCGCCTGTATCAAAAAGTCTCTGTGCTTTGGCTCGTTTGATATACATCCATACGAAGTTGGCTAACATCAATATCCAAATACCCTCTTTGATATAAACTATATCTTTCATATCAGTAAACCCAAATCCTATAATCATCAATACAGCACTAAGTAAAACTATCAATATAAAAGGTATCACAATATGGAAAAACCGACCCATAAGCATAAGTGTTTTGCCTAGTTTGATATGTACATCATCTATACTCTGCAAAGTAGGATGAACTGCTAGACGAATGGCTATCATACCACCTACCCATATAATAGCTGATAATATATGTAGAAATATTATCTCTTGTGTGTAACTAGCAAATAAGCTTATTATATTTTCTCTCATTTTTCTTCTTTTTTTTGAATTTTTATGTTGATATTGTACCAAAAAAATATATACTATGCTACACTTCTACCATGAATAAAATAGAAACCCTCAAACACTACTTTGGACATAGCTCTTTTCGACCATTTCAAGAAGATGTAGTCGATGCAATTGTAAACAAGGAAGATGTACTTATGGTACTTCCAACAGGTGGTGGTAAATCTCTTTGTTATCAGCTTCCTACACTTCTGATGGGTGGTGTAAGTGTGGTCATATCTCCACTACTTGCTCTAATGCACGACCAAGTGGTATCTCTGCGTTCCAATGATATACCAGCTCGTATGTTGTCATCTATGCAGAGTCTCGAAGAGTCTCATCAGATAGAAGCAGAACTAAGAGAGGGCAAGATAAAATTACTATATCTAGCTCCTGAGCGACTTATAAATGAGTATGTACTCAATATGCTTAGTCAAATACCTATCAACTTTTTCGTCATAGATGAAGCACACTGTGTGAGCCAATGGGGTCATGAATTTCGAGAAAATTATAGGAGACTATCTATACTCAAAGAGAGGTTTCCAAGTACTCCAATCACAGCATTTACAGCTACTGCTACTTATAGTGTAGAGAGTGATATAGTAACCAATCTAGGACTACAAAATCCCAAGATGGTTAGAGGTTCTCTTTTTCGTGACAATCTAACTATCAATGCACAACACCGTATCAAAGATGGACGACTTCAACTATTGGAGTTTCTAAAAGGATACAAAGGTGAAGCAGGTATCATATATACACTCTCACGCAAATCCACAGAGACTATAGCCGATTTCCTAAATACCCAAGGCATAGAAGCAAAGCCTTATC
>DAOVZV010000102.1 GCA_030634925.1 Sulfurovum sp. | reverse complement strand
TTCCTCCACCTCCACATCCATTAATTCCAAAAACTAAAATTACTATAAAAATAATTTGTATAATTTTCATTACTTCTCCTTAAATGATTAATATATTATTTTACTCATATCATATATAAAGTAACCTTAAGAAGTGGGATTTCTCCCACTAACGACTCTCTACTTTAACTTTCTATTTCGTGCAGATATTAGAGTCAAGACAAATAGTCCTGCTATGGCATAATATATCCACATAGGTATTGGTACAGGGTCTCCTGCTGCGTATGAGTGTAGTCCTGATAGGTAGTAATTGACTCCGAAGTATGTCATCAATACAGATGAGTATGCCCAAGTTGTGGCTACATTGTATGCGAAGTTGGATTTGAGTGATGGTATAAATCTAAGATGAAGAACTGTAGCATATACCAATATACTTACAGCTGCCCAAGTCTCTTTGGCATCCCAACCCCAGTATCTTCCCCAGCTTTCGTTTGCCCATACTCCACCCAAGAAGTTACCTACGGTTAGAAGTATTAGACCTATGATAAGTGCCATCTCTGATAGATTGGTGAGTTCTTTGATAGAACGGTCTATATTTTCATCTCCATTTTTGCCTCTCATTATGTATAGTATCAATACAAGTAGAGACAATATCGAACCTAGTCCCAAGAAGCCATCACCTGAAATAATAGTAGCCACATGTATCATTAGCCAGTATGATTTGAGTACTGGTACTAGAGTAGTTATCTCTGGATTGAGGAAACTCATGTGGGCTACTGCCATTGTGACACCTGCCAATATACCAGCACCTGCTAGTGCAAATGGTGAACGCCTAGCCAATATAATACCTGCAAACATCGTAGTAGCTGCGATGGTAACTATGGACTCATAGGCATTTGACCATGGAGCATGTCCTGCTATATACCAACGGATACCTAGTCCTAGAATATGTAAAGCAAATCCTAATATAAATATACCCCATGCACCCATCATAATATATTTGAGTGAAAAAGTCGTTTTGATAACATTGATAAATGCAAATACCAATAGTATCAGACCTAACAATAGATATAGAGGTACAAGTTTACCAAACAGTCCAAACTTGTTGTATGCTATCTCCATATCAATATGAGTAGGACTAGGGATTACTCTTGCTCCATACTTTTGTTGATATTGGCTTATGCCTTTTAGTGCGATATTGGCATTTGCCCAGTTACCTGTTTTGAGTCCTGTCTCTATCATGGAGAAATATGCTGAAATGCTTATTCTTACAGCGTCTCTATCTTCAGGAGGGAAATCTTTGATAGCATCCATAGGAGAGAACCATTTGTTGTTTATATCATTTGGTTTTGGATACATTTTGAGCATAGCACCTTGATATGACATATATGCTACATTGACTCTCTCATCTATCTTGAGTAGCTCTTTGTCAAATTGTGTCTTTTCTAGTGGTTTTTTTCTACTAGCTTCTGTGACTACTTTGAATATTCTATAACTAAAGTCCTCTTTTGAGAAGAAATCCAAAAATCTAGCAAATTTGGTATCTTCGGGTAGTCCCAACTCTACTGCTATCTTTTTGTGTCCTATTTTTATCATAGGAATAGTTTGATATAGGGCAGGTTGCATAGTCATACCAAGCAACATCTGTGTAGGAGACAATCCATATATAGATGATTTACCAGTGATTTTGGATATGACATCATGGGCTACGGTATCTATTGGCTTCATCCGTCCCCCACCATCTTGTACTACTATCTTACCGAAGTTTTGTGCATGTTCAAAATCATAAGATTGCATATTTTTGGTGATATTTGCATCTAATATTGGAGTCTTTGCCTCTAGTGAGGTGGGACTAAGTGCCAATAGAGTTATCATAGCTATTGCCAATGCTCCTGATTGTAGTTTTCTAGTACCTTTGAGTAGTTTTTGAAATCTTCCATTTGATATAAATAGACTCCATATCATACCAATCATCATCAAGAAGTAACCGATATAAGTAGGTATCGTTCCTGGGTCGTGATTGATAGATAATACAGTACCTTGTTCATCTTGGTCATAAGATGATTGGAATACTCTATAGTTTCTGTGGTCTAGTATATGGTTCATATATATTTTGTATGGCATATTGATATTTTGCTCCTTGTCTATAAGTACAACATCACTAGAGTATGACGCAGGAGTCATAGAACCAGGGTATCTCTCTAGTGTAAATTTGATAAGCTTAATATCAAATGGTACTGTTATGAGCTTTGCACCAATTTGTAGCTTTATATCTACACCATCTAGGGTTATCTGGTTTAATGTACCTATCTGACCTTTGTATGGAGTCGTCACAACTATTTGACTTTTGTCTCCTACACTTACTTTCCACTGCATATATTCAGGTAGTCTTCTCTTTGTCTTTAGCTCTGTAGATTCTTTGACTTTTATGATAGCTTTTGGATGTACCTGCTTTAGGACTATCGCATTACCATCAAATCTATATAGCATTCTATTTCTAAGTAGATTATTTCCAGATTTTAGTTCTCCTTGACTTTGGTCATTCATATCTAGTGTGATGAGGTCTTTTGGTGAGTTCATCCTAAGTTTATCTCCATCATCTGTGACAGAGAATATAGTTTTTTTACTATCTGATACATCTGCTCCATACGATATTACAAAGCTTCCAAAGTCTCTCTTTTCACCTTTGCTTAGGTAGTATATCTTCCCATTTGCTCCTGTGGCTACCTTGAACTCCAATATCTTTTTGCCATTACTATCACTAACAATCTCATCTTCATAAGTTGGCATATATTTGAGTAGCTCTATTTTGACCTCTTTGTCTGCTACAGAGATGGTTTTGTCAAAGCTATTGGGTGTCATAGTAGAGAAGAACATCTCTTTTTCAAACTCTACAGTTTTATCTGCTTTTTGGGCTTGTATCTGAATTATCTTTACATCAGATACCATAGTATTGCTACTATCTCCTGTACGAATATGCATAATCCCTTCATATCCGATATATCTCGTAAGCAAAGCACCCAAAGCTACTACAACAAAAGAGAAGTGGAATAGAAATACAGCTGGTTTACTCTTGTGAGATTTGAATTTGATGATATTATAAATCAAAATAGCTATGAAATAGCCCAAAAATACCTCAAACCAACCTGCTTTATAAATCAATGCTCGTGCAGTCTGTGTGCCGTAGTCATTCTCTATAAATGTCCCTATACCGATGACAATAGCAAATATAAACATCATTAATACTGCTACTTTCATGGAAAATATATACTTCATTTTTCTATCCTTATGTTTAATAATTCAAAAGATTATAACTCTGATTTGCTAACCAATTGTTAATAATTTATGTTATAATAAGTCATAACATAAATCGTATAAAGGATTGATTATGAATTTATTTAAACAAGCTTTAATAGTAATTATCTTAATTCCTACACACATATTGGCATGGAAGATGGAGAGTGGAAGTGTAGTCTTGCCTGATACTTCTATTAGTAATAGTTGGCATAGTGTAACTCTCCAACAGACTTATGATATTCCACCCCTGATATTTGCATTAGCCAATGAGGGTAGTGGATATACAGCAGATACTCCAACTGCGTTGAGAATACGCAATATTACAACTACAGGATTTGAGATAGTACAAGTAGAACCTAATCCTGATAATGGTACACACCCTAGCGTAAATATAAACTATATAGCCATAGATGAGGGTGAACATACTCTAGGAGATGGTAGTAGAATAGTTGCGAAACTACACTCTACATCTACTCAGCAGGGTAGCAATATAGCTAATAAAGACAAGCAGTGGGATAGTATCACATTTGCTACGGCTTTTACTGATACTCCTATAGTATTGGGTATGATACAAGATATAGCAAATGAGACATCTTCTTTACCATCATCATATTCATCTCCATGGATGAGTGTAGCTATGGATAGTATAACTACAAGTGGATTGAATATAGCTATAGAAAAATCAGATACTCCCAATAGCACACTTGGGACAAATGAGACTATAGCATATCTAGTAATGGAACAAAATATACAAAGTAGTATAGCAGATACAAATTGTAGTATTGTCAAATATGAGACTATACTAACAAGTAGTAATATCGTTGGTTGGGATAGTGGTTGTACAACATTTGATTTTTTAAATACCTACTCCTCCAATCCAAATATTTTGGGTACGAAAAATAGCCTCAACGATACAGATGGTGGTTGGTTGCGTCAATGTAGTTTGAGTACTACTACTGTTGGACTAGTAATAGATGAGGACCAGTCTGATGATAAAGAACGAAGACACAACAAAGAGATAGGAGGAATAATCGTATTTGAAAGAGATTTTGTATATGATTTCGATACAGAGAAGATATGTAACGCACCTACTATCAATCTACAGATGGATGAGTGCTTTTGGAGTGGTGGAGCAAATGGTATCACTGGTGATGTACTCGATAGCTCATCAAATCTACTCAATGCCACATCAAGATATAAGGCAAACAATGAAATAAATAATTTTCAGATATGTAGAGCTGGACATTTTGGTAATATATATGTAGATAGAGACTTAAGTGATACTGTATATTATCCAAATGAGACTACTGATGAGGTGGCTATAGGTAGAGATGTACCATTTTCATTTAGTATATGGGTATATAGAAATAATGATGATAAGTGGATGGGTGCTATAGTGCGTTCAAGCTCTCCTGATTGGGTAGATGGATGGGGATTGGCACATTATTCTGGAAGTGGCTCTAATATAGATTTTTATGTCAATAACTTTAGTATTTATACTCGAACTACATTGACTATAGATACATGGACTCATATATCAGGAAGCTATGATGGTACAACTCTCAAATTATACAAAAATGGCATATTGGCAGATACTCTTACCCAAACTACATATAATAAAGGTACATTACCAATAGCCATAGGTGATGATATGGATGCTGTATCTTATGATGATAGATGGATGGGTGAGCTAGATGAGGTCAAGATTTGGAAACGAATACTGGGTGAGGCAGAGATTAAATTTATCTATGATAATGAAAGTATAGGACTAAATTATGATGGTTCTACACGAGTTTGTGAACCTTGTAATGGAGCAAGTATATCTGCTGAAACTTGGGAGATGATAAGTATTCCTGCCGAGATGAGAGGAATTACTCTAACTGTAGATAATATATTTAGTGATGATATGGTTGGTACATTTGGAGTAGATTGGGTTTTGTTCAAGAGAGGATATAGCACCACTGATAATAGTAGCGTTTATGTTCCATTGGGATTAACAGACCCATTAGAATTTGGTACTGGTTATTGGTTAGCTAGTTTTTTTGATGCTAGATGGTATATAAATGGTACAACTGATATAGACTTCAACTCTACTCAAACTGGTTGTACTGCTCCATCTTGTGTAGAGATAGAATTAACTAGTGCATCTTTGGATGGAAGTGTAGATGATTTATTGGGAAGTGGACTATATAGATATACTCTAAACTCATTTGCAAATATAACACAACCGATAGATTGGGCTGATTGTAGATTTATAATCTC
>DAOVZV010000237.1 GCA_030634925.1 Sulfurovum sp. | reverse complement strand
GGCATACCCTTTGCAAACTCATAAAATATAGGAATAGCTATAGAAGTAAGAGCCGTATTACTAGTTATCTCAGTAGAAAATGTAACAAACAAAGCCACACAAATAAACATCCAAAATAGTGGCAAAGATGATATAAATTCAAGCTTATTGGCTATCTCCAATGCCAAACCACTAGATGAAAATGCTGTAGCTATACTAAATCCAGCCCCAAACAAAAGTATAATCTCATAAGGCATCTTCTTGGTATCTTCCCAATCCAAAAACCCAATAGACGGAACAAACATCAAAAGTCCAAAGCCCAAAAGTACAAGCTTCTCATCAAGTGACACTCCATAACTCTGCTTGGCAAATGTATTGGCAATAAGCACAACAGCCAAAAGTATCACTATCCCATATAGTCTCTTTTGAGGAGTATCTAGCACAACTACCTGATGGTCTATATCTTCCACACACTCATCAGCCACACCTATAGACAATACAAAAGGAACAACAATCAACATCAATATCACAATAGGAGACATCATCATCATCCACTCACCAAAAGCCATAGACGGCAGATTATGTTCTTCCAAAAATCCCAACAATATAAGATTGGGTGCAGTTCCAATAGGAGTCAAAACCCCACCAATACTAGCCCCATAAGCAGTAGCCAACAAAAACCGAACTTTGAGCCGTACATTATCACTCAAAAATAGAGCAATAGGCATAAGCATCAAAGTAATAGTAGTATTGGACAATATAGCACTAAGCAAAGCAGAAGTAACAGCCAAAGCATAGATTATACCACGAGAAGTCTTTGGGAAAAAAGCCAAAAGTTTAGAAGAGAAGTATTTGTGAAGTCCTATCTTCTCGATAGCAATAGCCAACATAAACCCACCCAAAAATAGAAATATAATAGATTTGGAATAATTACCAGTCACAGCATTGGTATCCAATATACCAAATAGAGGAAACAAAATAATAGGAAGCAAAGAGACAACCCCCAAAGGCAAAGCCTCATTTGTCCAAAGGGCAACCAAAAAAGCAACCAATCCTATCAAAATACTATGTTGCATAGTAAAAGCATACAAAGAGAACCCAAAAAACAGCCCACCAACAACCAATCCAATCAAAATACCTCTCATTAAATCTCCTATATAAATAATTTTTCAATAGAGTATTATAATCATATATTCCAATATATTAGCTATAATGATAATTCTAGTTGGGCGATTATTGTGAGTATTCATTGTAAGGAGAAGGTGGGACAGGGTCAGCCTCTAATAAAGGATATAGCAATGCTAGATACCATTCTAATTGTTATTCTTCTGTTACTAATTATAGTAACAAAAGCATACTAAAAGCATAGTGAGAGAGTGTGACGCTCTCTCATTCTGTCCCAACTAGGATAATTATACCTTAAAATATTGAAATTCAAATAAATCAAATCATAAATTAAATTCTATCATTATTATATAGGGTGCTATTATCCTATATTGATACCATACTTATCAGCCCAAGTATAAGCTATCTTTATATATTCTTCTTTCTTATATTTATACCAATTATCTTGTATATCTAACTCATATAAGGTATCTTTGAACCTTCTAAATGCACCTTTTTTAAATAAAGTACCCAAAAGTATATCTCTAAGCTCAGTTGAATGATTATTGGCGTATGTGACCATCATATTATGCTCATATATATTATACTCTGTGGGCGTTGAGATAAATCTATCCTCTTCACCAACCTCTATCTCTTTTTTGCAAAAACAATCCTCTATACTATCATCACAATCATCTGATACGATAATCAATTTATCTTCTTGTATATCATAATACCACTGTGATAAATCACAGTTTGTCTCCATAGCATTTAGTAATTCATCTATTTTAATCATCTTATTCAACCACAGTCATATTAACCAATTTTGCCATTTAAATTTTGGTTCTATCTCTGATAATTTTTCAAAAATTCCATCATAACTAATCAAAATTGCATTTTCTGCTATAGCTGTTGAGGCTAGAAGTATATCTAAATCATTTTTTTTCATAGATTTTTTATTGATACCTGTATGCTTTTTATATAAAACTTTCAAATTAGCATAGATTTCCATCTCTTTTAAATCTAAAGGAATTATCTCAAAAAATTTCTTTATAAACTCAATGTTTTTTCTAATCTCATCTTGCTGTTTTTCATCTTCACTATTTTGTAAACCATAATAAGTTTCATAAAGAGTAATAACTGAAACCATAATAATATCATTATCTTCAAGAGAAGAAAACTTATCAAAAATTAACCTATTTTCTTTATTCTCTTTACTTCCTAATAATGAAGTAATATTAGTATCTAAAATATATTTTTTCATATTATACTATTTAAAATCTCTTAATTCAAATCCACTTCTAACCTCTTGACTACACTCTTTTAGATAATTAACAGTGCTATAACTCATTGTATCTCTTATCTCATCAGCAACTTTTGCCCATTTACCTTTTTTTGTAGTTGGGTTATTTGAAATAATTTTAACTTGATTATTCAAAAAATCAGTAATCATATTTCTAAGTTCTTCAATACTCTTGTTTTCGATAAATTTTGCTACTTCTTGGTTTTGTATATTGATAGTTCCTATATCTAAAGATAATTCCATAAATTACTCCTTTGTATTTGTTATTTTTAGTATAACAAAAAAGTTTTAAGATTTTATAATTATAAAAATTTTTGCTATAATGATAATTCTAGTTGGGCGATTATTGTGAGTATTCATTGTGAAGGAGAAGGTGGGACAGGGTCAGCCTCTAAAAAGGATATAGCAATGAAAACAGCATTTTTAATTGTTATT
>DAOVZV010000183.1 GCA_030634925.1 Sulfurovum sp. | reverse complement strand
ATTCATACAAAAGATGGTAGAATCATCCGATTTGGAGATATTTTAGATGAGATGAATAATAATACAGAGATGGGGATTGACTACCAAAAAGCTTTGTATAAAATGAGCTTCGAAGCTTTACTTGACAGAGAAAAAAAACTATGAAAGACTTGATTATTCTTTCTATTCCTGATAGTAATTTAAATGAGTACTTTTAAAAATGTAGAAATCATTTAGAATTATTTATTTCAAGAAATTCTTTAGAAATTACTATTCATGGGGAACATGGGATTTTTACAAAAAAAACACTGGAAGAAAAAATTCAATGTTTTACAGAAAGATATGCTTTAATAATATATGCCCATGGCACAGATACAAGTATAATTAATGCACAAAAAGAAATTCTTTTTGAGGAGAGTCAAGTATCAATACTTGAAAATTCATTAGTGTATTCTACAGCTTGTTATAATGCTTCTTCTTTAGGTTTTCAATTGTCTAATTATGGATGTAATTTATTTTTTGGTTATAGTGATAAATCCTATATCTCTTATACTGATAATTATATAGAAAATATTTTTATTGAAACAGATAACTTTGCTTTGATAAAAATTCTTTTAGGAGAACGAGATTGTAGCCTTTTAGTCGATAAAACAGAGGAATATTTTAAAGAAAAGTATGATGAAATTAAAGAAAATTATTATGAAAGTGCTGTACTATTAATGCATAATAAAGAATCTGTTCGATTCTATGAGAATCGTACAGAATGTTAAGCTTTTTTACTAAAATAAAATGATTTTATCAAAAATAGCCTTATAGAGTAAAGGTGGATTTTTCTACTCCAACTCCACTTTATCCACCATCAACTGCAAAGAGACATCTCCTCTAAAGTGATTTTCATTTATAGTATATATGATTTTGACTCTATCTCCTACAGCAAAACGCTCTTTGGTTTTGAACTTGACACCTTTTATCATTGTGCCATTTTGTCCAAATATAAAACGCAGATGTTCTGCCTCTTTGCCCATTGTGTCTATCTGTATTATCTCTACATTATAAGAGATGAATTTTGGAGTAGGGTTCTCTTGTCCATAGGGCTGATACTGTTGCATTAGCTTGGTCAAATCAAATGATATATCTTGAAGTTTAATCTCTCCTACTATATCTGGATCTATTGGATTTATCTTGTAATTGGTCTTTTTGTAGTTTTCTTGTATTTGTACATTGAAATCATCAAATTGGGTATGACACATACTTAGTCCAATCGCTGCTTGATGTCCTCCAAATTTGTCCAAATATTCTCTAGCATCACTTGCTATTGCAAATAAATCACACTCACCAAAGCTTCTTCCACTTCCTTTGAGAATACCCTCATCATTGAGGCTTAGCACAATGCACGGCTTTTCAAATGCTCTTGCCACTCTAGCAGATACTATCCCTACAACTCCCTCATGCCACTCTTTACCATATACAATTATTACATCATCTTCACTATTAGCTTGTGCCATTGCTTTGTCTGTAATCTCTTGTTCTGTGGCTTTTCTCTGTGTATTGAAATCTGCTAATCTCTCCAATCTAACTCTTGCATCATAGATATTGGTAGAGGTCAAGAAATCAACAGCAAAAGAGGCATCTTCCATTCTACCTGCACTATTGAGCATTGGGGCTAAGAAAAAGCCTATATCTTCAGCGTCAAGAGTATCTTTTTTGCTATATTCCAAAAAGGCTCGTATCGCAGGTCTTTGGCTTTTGTTTAATGCCTTTATCCCTGATAATACCATTGCTCTATTGATATGCTTTAGGGGCATCATATCGGCTATTATCGCAATGGACGCTAGTTCCATATATGACATCATATTGATATTTATACCTAGTGCATTTTTAATTGAAGCGATAAGATACCATGCTATTTGAGCTCCACATACATCACTATAAGGGAAATCACAATCTATCTGTTTTTGGTCTATAATAGCATAAGCTTGGGGTAGGGTAGGAGGTAATAGATGATGGTCTGTGATGATAAGTTCTATACCCTCATCTTTGCATAATTGAGACGCATAAACTGCTGATATACCATTATCTACAGTGATAGCCAAATCTGTACCTTTGATACGAGGTATGATATTTGCAGATAGTCCATATCCATCTGTAAAGCGATTGGGAATGATATAAGATACAGGATAATCTATCTCTTGGAAAAATAGACTCATAATTGTAGTAGCAGTTACACCATCTACATCATAATCACCTATAATTGTTATCTTTTGTCTATTTTTGATAGCGTCCAATATACGAGCAGTTGCTTTGTCCATATCCTTGAATGAAGATGGCAAAGGCAAATCTTTGAGAGTCATAAAACCATACTCATCAAAACGAGAAGAGAGTATATCCCTTAGACTCCTAATATCTACTAATGGATATGGCATTTATCTATTTTTATGCTCAAATGATGCTTTGACAAATGCTACTATTGATGGATTTGGATTTTGAAGTCTAGATGTAAACTCAGGATGAAACTGAACACCTAGAAACCATGGATGGTCTTTGACCTCTACAGCCTCTATCAATCCGTGTGATTCACCTGTAATATCCATACCTTTCAACTCTAATTCATCTCTATATTTTGGATTGGCTTCGTATCTGTGTCTATGTCTCTCAAAAATCATAGGAGCGTCATAAGCTTCTCTAAGTTTTGAGCCATTTTTTGTCTCACACTCATACTCACCCAAACGCATAGTCCCACCCATAGGAGATTTTTTGGTTCGCACTTGTTTTGAGCCACTTGCATCTATAAACTCATCTATCAAGTATATAATTGGATTATCAGTCTCTTCATCAAACTCAATAGAATTAGCATCTTTGATACCCAATACATTTCTTGCAAACTCAATCATAGCCAACTGCATACCTAGACAGATACCTAAAAATGGAATATTATTTTCTCTAGCATATTGAATAGATTTTATCTTACCCTCTACTCCTCTCTCTCCAAAACCACCAGCGACTAATATACCATCACAGTTGTTTAGATACTTCAATGCTCCATCCTCTTCGACCTTCTCGCTGTCAATCCAAAGTATATTGACCTTGTAGTCGAGATGAGCTCCTGCGTGTATCAGAGCTTCTGTGAGAGACTTATATGACTCTTTGAGGTCTAGGTATTTACCTACAAATGCTATTTTCGTCTGATGAGTAGGTTGGATTATTCTATTTACCAACTCTCCCCACTCATTCATCTGTGGGTCGATATTAGGTAGTTCTAGCTGTTTTATTATAGGAGACAATATATCTTGCTTCAAGAAGTTTAGAGGTACTTCATAGATAGTAGGTGCATCTCTAGCTATGATAATTGAGTCCTCTTCAACATCACAACTATATGATATTTTTCTCTTTAGTTCACTAGGTACTGGTTGTTCTGCACGAAGTACTAGCATATGAGGTGCTATACCAATTCTTCTTAGTTCTTGAACAGAGTGTTGAGTAGGCTTGGTCTTTAGCTCTCCTGCTGCTTTGATATATGGCAAGAGTGTTACATGGATATTCATCACAACAGATTTACCAAATTCATGCTTCATCTGACGAATAGTCTCCAAAAATGGTAATCCCTCTATATCACCAGTTGT
>DAOVZV010000075.1 GCA_030634925.1 Sulfurovum sp. | reverse complement strand
GACAGCAGGTATCACAGGAGAGAGAGTATTTACAGGAACTGCTGTATGTTTCAATAGTCAAGATGAGTCTATCAAAGGTATCATCAACGGCAAAGTAAAAGCAGGTAATGTCGTTGTCATCCGTTATGAAGGACCGAGAGGAGGTCCTGGGATGCAAGAGATGCTTAGTCCTACGAGCCTGATTATGGGAATGGGACTAGGTGATAGTGTGGCACTTATTACAGATGGTAGATTTAGTGGAGCTACTAGAGGTGCTAGTATCGGTCATGTGAGTCCTGAAGCTGGTGAGGGTGGTATGATAGGACTACTAGAAGATGGAGATGAGATACATATAGATGTCGATAAATATATATTGGAAGTGAGACTAAGTGATGAAGAGATAGCAAAAAGAAGAGCAAACTTCACGCCACTAATCAAACCACTAAAGAGTAAATGGTTAAAGCAATATAGAGCGTTGGTGACCAATGCTAGTAGTGGGGCTGTGTTGGAGGCAGATTAGTCTTATGAAAATAGCACTTATACAACAAGCATATCATAGTAGCAAAGATAAAACTATAGAGGTAACAAGAACAAAAATAGCACAAGCTTCAGAAAATGGAGCGAAGCTAATAGTTCTTCAAGAGCTTCATCAGACAGAGTACTTTTGTCAGAGTGAGGATACAAAATTCTTCTCTTATGCCGATAATTTTGAAGATGATATAAAATTTTGGGCTGATATAGCTAGAGAAAATAGTGTAGTATTGGTCACATCTTTGTTTGAGAGACGAACAGCAGGGATGTATCATAATACAGCATTTGTCTTTGAGAGTGATGGCTCGATAGCAGGTAAGTATCGCAAGATGCACATACCTGATGACCCTGCGTTTTATGAGAAGTTTTATTTTACACCAGGTGATGGAGGTTTTGAGCCTATTGATACATCTGTGGGGAGATTGGGTGTACTTATCTGTTGGGACCAATGGTATCCTGAAGCTAGTCGTATAATGACTCTAAAAGGTGCTGAGGTATTGATTTATCCTACTGCTATTGGGTGGTTTGATAGTGATAGCTATGATGAAAAGAGAAGACAACTAGATAGCTGGATAACTATACAACGCTCACACTCTATAGCCAATGGAGTTCCTCTAATTAGTTGTAATCGTGTAGGATTTGAAGCAGATAGCTCTGGAGTATTGGATGGAATTAGATTTTGGGGTCACTCTTTTATTTGTGGTACACAAGGAGAGGTAATATCACAGGCAAATAGCACAGAAGAGACTATATTATATGCTGATATAGACCATCAACGAACCAAAGAGGTGAGAGATATATGGCCATTTCTAAGAGATAGACGCATAGAAGATTATAGATGCCTACTAAATAGGTATTGTGATTAATATATTTTATTTTACTATGATATACTCTACCTCAAACTTTATAAAGGGTAATAATTTATGGAAACTATTTTAGACAAAATTGAATTGATGATAGCCAATGGAGAGTACCTATCTTTGGCAATATATCCTATGTTTTTGATATTGACAATTGTTGTATATCTATTGATGAGGGACAAAAAAACTGTAGATATATCTATAGATAAAAATATACAAACATTTGAAAATACATTTGATATATCTAGTGACGCTATTATGTTACTATCTCCTACCAATGATATATTATATGCCAATAGGGCTATGATAAATGTTTTGCATTTAGGCGAGGATTTTTTATCAAAGCCTATAGCAAATATGCCAGAGGTAAAAGTAAGTAATGGTTGGCAAAAATTAGATGAATTAATCAAATCTAATGAAAAGAGATTGGTAGATAAATCACTTTTTATGCCACAATCTGTAATCAAAACCAAAGAGAGTGGTAAGCTCAGTGCTCATATATTTTTGGATACTATGAGTACAGGTCTAAAAGAGAAAAAACTCTCACATATAGTATCTATTCAAGACTTGACAAAAGATATAGAGATAGCCAAAAAGCAGTACAATAATAAGCTAACGGAGCTACCAAATGAGATTAAAGCCGTACAAGATTTACCAGCATTATATTCCAAGGTACATATCAACGATAATAAAGTAGCACTATTATTAATAGACTTGGATGGTTTTACTAAACTTAGGTCAGTTATAGGATATGAAGAAGCAAACTCTATAATTATCAATTTTGCAAATTATCTAAAAAATGTATATAGTAGATTTAATCTAAAAGTATATCACACAGCAGACAATCACTTTTTGCTTACTCTTTCTGATGTAAATTCTATTGATGAGATAAATAATTTCATAGATACTATGCGTAAAGATACGGCTACTTTTTATAATACACACAATATGAATTTACACTTTAGCTTTTCTGTGGGTATCTCTATGTATCCTGATAGTGGTGAGATACGACAACTATTGGATAATGTATATAAAGCATTGATACAAGCACAAGATGAGGGTACAGGAAGAAGTTATCTATTTGTACCAGATGATAGAGTACAAAAATACAATGAACTAAGCCTACAAAATGATATGAAAATTGGATTAGAAAAAGGTGAGTTTGAGGTATATTATCAACCTATAGTGGCAGTTGAGAGTAGAGAGACGGTCGCTGCTGAAGCACTTATTAGATGGAACCATCCAAAGCATGGAATGATACCACCTGATATATTTATCTCATTGATGGAGAGGACTGGATTTATCATCAAGCTAGGACGCTTTATATTAGATAGTGTTGTCAAACAGCAGAAGAGATGGGAAGTATTTGATTTCAAACCAATAGAAGTATCTATCAATGTATCTATGGTAGAGATAGCCACAGGAGATTTCGTACAACACATAGAAGAGACTTTTCAAAAATATAAGATGAACCCTAAGTTTATAAAGTTTGAGATTACAGAGGGTATGGCTATGATAGGAGAAAAAGAGACAAAAGAGTACTTCAATGACCTCAAAAAGCTAGGAGTAGGTTTGTCTTTGGATGACTTTGGTACAGGATATACATCATTTACATATCTCAAAAAATTCCCTGCTGATGTGATTAAGATAGATAAGAGTCTAATCGACCATATATTAACAAGTGTAGAAGACCAAGGTATAGTCAAAGGTATGATAGAATTAGGACACAATCTAGGTATGAAAGTAGTTATAGAAGGTGTAGAAAATGAGAAGATGGTAGATATGTTGGCATCTTTTGGAGCTGACTATATTCAAGGTTACTTCTTTGATAAACCTAGACAAGTATTTGAGTTCCAAAAGCACCTAAAACCAAATACAGAGGAAGTATTTGAAGCACCCACACCTACACAAGATGAAAATGTAGAAAGTGATGAAGATATATCTCCTTTGGAAGATGTAGCACTAGAAGATGGTGAAGAGTTTTTGATGCTACATTAATAGCATCTTTTCTATATCCTCAGTGCATCCTCTAATAACTCCATTAAATTGTGAACTATTAAATGTAGTTTGCCTTTTGGCTAGTCTAGCTGTATTGGTAGTGATTTTCTCTATTAGCATATCTTTGTTATATACCCCATCAAGATATGCTAGAGTCTCTTTGATACCTATAGCACCCATAGCGTTTGGTCTTCTTGTATAAATCTTTTCTAGTTTACACACCTCATCTATGAGACCATCTTTTATCATCATCTCTGTACGCAAGGCTATTCTTTTTCTAAGTATCTCTCTATCTATGGTTATCTGATATATTGGCATAGAGTTTTGTATAGTTGGAGTAGGGGGATGCTGTGAGAAATAGTCTGTAGGTGTCTGATTGGATTGAAGATATATATGAAGAGCTTTTTCTATCCTATATGAGTCTGTGGGTTTGATTGATGACATATACTCTTTATCTAGGGAGTATAATAAGTCATAACTACTATTCAAATCTTGTAGATATTGCTTTGTTTGTTCTTGTGTTTGTGTAGATATAGTAGGCATTGGACTTACTCCATCTATAAGCATCTTGAGATAAAAGCTAGTTCCTCCTACTATCACAAGGTTTTTGCTATCTTCTATACACTTTTGATATACTTGATGATAGAGTTTTATATAAGTACCTACAGAAAACTCCTCATTTGGATATATATAATTTATCCCAAAATGATAAATTCCCATCCTCTCTTCTACTGATGGTTTGGCAGAGACTATATCTATCTGTTTGTATATAGATAGAGAGTCAAGAGAGAATATATAGGCATTTAGCTTTTGTGCTACCTTTATTGATAGTGCAGTTTTTCCAGAGGCAGTAGGGCCGATAATAGACAATTGTTTGATGCTTTTCATAGCGTAATGATACCATAAACCCAAAAAAGGTAAAATACTCTTTTAAAAGAAAGGGAAAAAATGAACTTATTTGACAAAGATGACCGTTTTAATATAGCAAACATAGTAACCTATCTCAATGTATCAGCAGGAGTTACGGCTATATTCTTTATAGTACAAGGTGACTTCTTTACAGCTATTATCTTGGCATGGTTTGCTGGGGCTTGTGATATACTTGATGGTAAATTAGCTAGAAGATACAATCTATCCACGGAGTTTGGTATTCAACTAGATAGCTTTGCAGATTTTCTATCTTTTGTTGTGATGCCTCCTTTTTTGCTATTTTATGCTGTTAGAGAATATACTGGTATGATGGGCATAGAGGAGATAGTCTTGGGTGTAGTATTTATATGGTATATCATCAATGGACTAAGAAGATTAGTAGAGTTCAATCTCAAAGTAGATGTAGGTGAAGTAGAGAAGTACTTTGAGGGAGTTCCTACACCATTGGGTGCTATACTCTTGTGGATACTATATCTACTTACAGCCTATGGAGTTATCACAAGTGGATATATCATTGCTGTTTTTGTATTAGTTATATCTTGGTCTCTAAATTCCAAAATCAAAATCCGTCATCTATAAGGGTTTGTATTGAATAGTATAAAAGTAAAATTAGCACATTTTTCAGAGTTGGTGATGTTCAAACATTCTGTATTCTCTTTGCCATTTATATTTATAGCGATGTTGGTAGCATCTGATGGATGGTTTGGTTGGAGATTGCTATTATTAGGAACACTCGCAGCCGTTACTGCTCGTAATTTTGCTATGGGAGTCAATCGTTACCTAGATAGAGATGTAGATATACTCAATCCTAGAACCAAAAATCGTCCATCAGTAGATGGCAGAGTATCTGATGCACAAATGGTAGGATTTATCATCATCAATGCTATAGGATTTATCGCAGTATCATACTTCGTAAATCCTTTGGCATTAAAACTCTCTTTGCCTATACTTATGATACTTGGTGCATACACACTATTCAAACGCTTCTCGGCATTAGCCCATTTGATACTAGGTATTAGTCTAGGATTAGCACCAATAGCAGGAGTCATAGCCGTATTAGGAGAGATTACTCCATGGTCGATATACCTAGGAGTAGGTGTAATGTTTTGGGTAGCAGGGTTTGATTTACTCTATTCTCTCCAAGATATAGAGTTTGATAAAGCCCATAAACTCCACTCTATACCATCCAAATTTGGTGCAGAAAAGACAATGTTAATAGCCAAAGTATTTCATATCTTGACTATTATGTTTTGGGGATACTTTGTATATAGTGCAGGATTAGGTATATTTGCCCAGTTATCAGTGCTGTTTTCTGCTATTATGCTGGGATATGAACATCATATAGTAAACAAAGACTTCACCAAAATAGACAAAGCATTTTTCACTATCAATGGCTATCTTGGCTTTGTATTTATATTTTTGATTATAATAGAGGTAGCATAGATGCAAAGTTTGGAAATAGCTATATTTATCATATTAGCACTATCTATATCTATAACAATTTTATTATCAATGAAAATTAGTAAACAAAAATCCAAAATCCAAGACCTAAATGAGATACTAGAGATAAAAAACACAACTATATCCAACTATGAAGCCTCACGAATAGCAGTCAAAGATGTGATAGAAAACTTCTTTGCCATAGACAAAGTAATAAATCTAGTCAATCAAGGAAAAAGTAGAAAAGATATATCAAAAATACTAGATATATCAATAGAAAAGATAGAATTAATCATAAAATTGAGCAAACTAAGAGATAATTATAAAAATTAAAGAGTTTTTAGATATAATGCCATTCCAAAATATCGCACTTACAACAAAAAATGTTGCACTCATAGCTCAGCTGGATAGAGCATCGGTTTGCGGTACCGAAGGTCTCAGGTTCGAATCCTGATGGGTGTACCACTCATTCAT
>DAOVZV010000362.1 GCA_030634925.1 Sulfurovum sp. | reverse complement strand
GGCAAATCAACCCTTTTGCATATATTTTCTACATTTATCAAGCCAAATGGTGGTAAAGTAGAGATGTTTGATAAAGAACTATACATCCAAACAGATGCAGAGATAGAGTCTCTGCGTCGCACAGATATAGGCATCATATTTCAGTTTCACTATCTATTCAAGGGTATGAGGGCATTGGAAAACATAGAAGTAGCCACGATGCTAAGTGGAGAAGAGATAGACCAAAAACTCATAGAGTGGCTACAGAGAAAAGAGTTGATTAACCAAAATAGAGGAGAATGATCAGGAGGACAACAACAGAGAGTCTCAATAGCAAGAGTCCTAAGCAAAAAACCCAAAATCATATTCGCAGATGAACCCACAGGAAACCTAGACAAAGAGACAGCAGAACTAGTAATGGATGTACTACTAGAATACATCAAAGAGACCCAATCAGGACTCCTAATAGTCACACACGATGAAGTAATATCAAATCGCTGTGATAATAGATATGTTTTGGAAGATTGTGGGTTGAGTGGGTGACATAGTCTTGACAATTAACTACTATTTACACTACAATTGTATCTACAAAGTAGCAAAGGATTAAGATATGAAACAAGCTATAAATATAAGATTAGAAAAAGATATTATTGAACATTTAGATGAATATGCCGTGGAGCTAGATAAAACAAGAACGAGTTTAATAGAAAAAGCCATTGAGCTTTATTTTGATAAACTAGATGAGATGATAGCAGACAAGAGAATAGACAATCTAAAAAGTGGAAAAACTAAAGTTGTACCACTTAAAGATGTATTTGCCCAAGCTGGAATTGATGTTTAATATAGCATTTGAACAAGAAGCAAAAAAAGAGTTTTTGAAACTAGACAAAGTATCCCAAGAGTTGATAGCTAGTAAGATTATAGATTTACAAAACGGTAATTTTGCACGAGATAAATCACTCAAAGGAAAACATAAAGGTAAGTTTCGCAAAAGAGCAGGAAACTATAGAGTAATTTATCTAAAAGAGAATAACCTATTGGTGATTACTATCATTAGAGTAGCTCATAGAAAAGAGGTATATTGATACTTAGCAAATATCACAAAAGATACCTAAATGTAACTATAATATCTGCTTCTTGATTTATCTCTTGGAGTATTGACTCTTTTAATTGTATCTTTTGGGTTTTGGTTAGTACTCCTGTGGATATTACTTGACATCTTATTTCGGCTTTTGGTTTTTGGCGAAATATCTCTATTTGAGTTAGCTTGATATTATGCTCTTCTATATTTATATTTAGGTTTGATAATCTTTTTTGTATCTCTATGTCATCTCTCATTTGATTGAATGAGCTGTATAGTGGGATTGAGACTATGGATACTATTAGTAGCCAAATTATGATGCCCTTTTTGGCTAGGTGTAGTGGTGAAAATCCTAATAGCATAAATGTAAATGCTGTGGCTAATACTATGCCTACTAGGTTGGTGATAAATAACAAAAATGCACTAGAAAACATAGACCAATCTCCCCAACCTAATCCTATCCCTGCTACTGCTATTGGTGGGACTAATGCTACTGCGATGGCTACTCCTG
>DAOVZV010000324.1 GCA_030634925.1 Sulfurovum sp. | reverse complement strand
TGTTGTATAAATCCATAATTCATGCTTTTTTGATAGTTCTTTAAGTAATAATATTGTTCCATCTCTTAGATATTCTCCATCTAACAGTTTGTTTGATGGAGAATCTTGTCTATTATACAAAATCAAAGTATCATCAATATCAAAAGAGATTCTCATTTTTTATCTTTGACCCATCATCAAAAATACTGTAAACTCTTGATGAGGCTTAGATATACTACTTGCTAATTCAAATTTAATATCTCTAAATCCTACTTTTGTAGCTATATCTCTCAATACTTCTCTATCAAATCCAAAATGAAATACTCCTGTGTTGTCACTATGAAAAGAGCCATCTTCTGTGTTCAAATCTGCTATAGCTATAAATCCACCATCATCAAGCATATCATAAAACTTTGAGAATAGGGCAGAGGTATCTTCTAAGTGGTGGATAGTCATAGATGAGATAATCCCATCAAATTTCATATTGAGACTATCTGTACTAAAGTCACTCTCTATGATTTGTGTATCACATTCTAGTCCATCACACTTTTGTCTAAACTTATCTAGCATCGCACTAGAATTATCTACTGCTGTGATGGATTTGATATTATCAGAGACGAAACAGCTCAATAGTCCAGTCCCAGCTCCGAAGTCCATTACACTCATAGATTTGTCTAGTGGTATATCTGTGATGATAATATCTGCAATAGCTTTGGCATTTTGTACTACCTTTGAGTTCATATCCCAGCTTTGGGATTTGTCCTTGAAATGGTCTGTTTTCATAATTGTTCCTTTTGGTTTTATGACATAAGTGTAGCATAGATTATTTAATAATAATTCATAACATAACGCTACTACTAAATAAGCCTATTATATCTATCACACGACTACTTTATAGTCCAAAATAGCTAGAATAACACTATAAATTCATAACATAATATAGTATTATGTAAATAATGGATATAATTAGGCTTTTAGGAGGTAGTTATGAAGCTAGAGATAGGAGAGATAGATACAGATTATGCCAGATGGCTCAAATCATATATGCGTCATATCAAATATAAAGAGGTATCAGATAATACACTTATACTATATACAAGAATACTAAATCAACTCCAACTATTTATACTAGAAGAGAAACCAGTGAAGTTACTTAGAGATATAGATAGAGAATTTTTCCTTGATTTTGTAGAGTATAGAGAGGAGAGAAGTAAAAATAGATATTTCTCCAAAAAGACAAAACAGCTATATATAACTATACTCAAATCATTTTTTGTATATATCAGTGATAATAATAATGAGTTTTATACATTTGAAAATGAGTTCAAGATAGCTATAAAAGGTGCAAACAAAGCCAAAAAAATCAAATATCTCACAGACCAAGAGGTATCAATGATAGTAGATTACCTAGACCTCAAGCGAGATAGTAGAGGTACACACTATGATTATATCTATTCATTAGGAGTCAAATTGATGCTATTTGGAGGATTGCGTATATCAGAAGTGCTAAATCTCAAACTCTATGACATCACCATATCAGACCTCACAGATGATAATGGAGACAGAGATATATACGAAATACACCTCAAAGAGACCAAATCAGGAGAGGAGCAGACAGCACTAGTCAAAATAACAGATATATCCAAAGAGCTAGAGTTTTTTAGAGATACTATAAAAAGAGATGAGTACATTTTTACCAATCCCAAGAATAACAATCTAATACACAGAAGCAACTACTACATAGGAGTCAAAAATATAATGCAAAAAGCAGGACTAGACAAAAAGGGACTACACATCTACAGACACACCTGTGCTATGCAACTATATAGAAAATCCAAAGACATACTAGTAACCAAAGAGAAACTAAGACATAGTGATATAAAAACAACAATGATATATGCAAAAGCAGAGAAAAATGACATAGCCAAAGCGA
>DAOVZV010000338.1 GCA_030634925.1 Sulfurovum sp. | reverse complement strand
CCAAAGACTTTAGTTGCATAGCAGAACGAGAGTTAATATCTTGTGATAGTATGATATTACCCTTGATATATCTGTTTTTTGAATTTTTAAATTTGGCAAAGATTACATCTTCAGATATTCCACTATATATACTAAACAGCTTGATAAATAGTTTTCTTTTATTAGGAGAGATACTAGCACCCCTGATGACTGCTTTATATGTTTTTTGGGAGTAGCTAAGTGTATATTTATCAGCAGATATTATCCTACCTCTAAATGCACGGTCTAGTATAGTTTTGTCATAGCTTGGCATATCTCTATTGGATGATATGATACTATCAACTCGAAATAAGAAGGCTATCATCGCAGAAAATATAAGAAAAAAAAGGATACTTATTTTGTATGTTCGTTGATGTATAGCTTGATTTTGTAGTTTTTTATCCATATTTACCTCTTATTGGAGTGTGATTTTATCAAATTTATCTATTAATTTTGATAAAATACTAATTAATATGATACTAGTTTGATAAAAAGAAGATAATTATGATAGATAAACCCCTTTTATATGCAGTAATGATACTATTGAGCGTATCTTTGATTATGACATACTCTTTGTCTAGTTATGTGGTATTGCGTTTGGATTATTTAGAGTATCACTTCTTTATCAGACAATTAGTAGCTGTATCTATAGGTTTCACTATTATAATAATATTGAGCAAGATGGAACTAGATAGAGTATTTGAAAAGGTAGGACTACTTCTATTTTTTGGTTTTTTTATACTTATGATAGCTATGATGTTTCTACCATCATCTATAGTCAATGATATAGGAGGAGCGAAGAGGTGGATATATATAGGTAATGTATCTATCGCCCCTGTAGAGTTCTTCAAGGTTGGATTTATATTTTTCTTGTCTTGGAGCTTCTCTAGGAAGCTACTAGAGAAAGGTGATATAGGATTTTGGGAAGAGGTAAAGATATTCTCTCCATATATCGCTGTATTTTTGGTAGCTGTAATTATCATAGCTGTATATCAAAAAGATTTGGGTCAAGTGGTAGTCCTTGGTGCTACTTTGATGGTTTTATTTCTATTTATAGGTAGTTCGTGGAGGTTTTTTCTAGTTATCTTGTCATCTGTATTTATGGGAGTAGTGATACTTATACTATTTGCACCTCACCGTATGGCTAGGATAAAGAGTTGGTGGAGTATGGCACAAGATAATATATTGTCTATGTTACCTTTTGAGTCACTTCAAAGTCTGCGTATCGAATCAGTCAAAGAGCCATATCAAATATCACACTCTCTAAATGCTATATATAATGGTGGATATTATGGTCAAGGTCTAGGAAATGGTCAATTTAAACTAGGTTATCTTAGTGAAGTACATACAGACTTTATATTATCAGGAATTACAGAAGAGTTTGGTCTATTGGGATTGAGCTTTGTTACTTTTGTGATGCTTTTTATCATATTTCGTATATTCAAAATAGCTTCTAAGGTCAAAAATCCTATGTATTATCTATTTTCTATAGGTGTGGGATTGCTTATATCATTTTCATTTATACTCAACGCCTATGGTATATCAGGTATTACTCCTATCAAGGGTATAGCAGTACCATTTTTGAGTTATGGAGGTTCGCATATTTTGGCATCTTGTATAGCTATTGGTATGGTATTGATGATTTCCAAAAAGGTAGAGAAAAATAGCAAAGGAGAGATGATATGAGTATCATAATGACAGGAGGTGGTACAGGTGGACATCTCACTATTATCAAAGCAGT
>DAOVZV010000082.1 GCA_030634925.1 Sulfurovum sp. | reverse complement strand
TCTCTTAGTGGTGGGGCTAGAGGGAGGGTCATACCCAGCTCCATTCCGAACCTGGAAGTCAAGCCTCCCATCGCCGATAATACTGTAGGCTACGCTTATGGAAATGTAGGTCGCTGCCACTTTGAGTTTTAACTATTACTTCTATTTTTTCTTTTTAAATCAATCATAAACTTATTTTTACTATTATATACATCTTAAATCTATTCTGATATACTATAATCAATATATTTAAAGGACTATCTATGAGAATACCATCAAGGAATATGCCAAAATACTCTTTTGAAGAATCTAATAATAGTGCCATAATGATAGTATATATAATACTTATTGTTATCCTATCTATTTTTCTTTTTACTATCTATAAAGAACCGTTGCAAGGTTTATTTTTTATGGGAGTAGTTTTGATTATTAGCACTATCTCAAATAAAATAGAACAAAGAAGATTGCGAAAGTTAGCTTTAGAGAGAAAAGGTGAGGATATAGGTTCATTTGCTCGTTCTTTTGATTTTCGTAAGGTAGATACTTGGGTTATTCGTGCTGTTTATGAGGAGCTTTTGGAGTATATGACTTTTAAAGATGGAGTATGTCCTATTAGAGCTTCAGATGATTTAATAAAAGAGATAAAGACAGATTATAAACTAATAGATATATTTGATATTGTGCTATATAGGACAAATCGTTCACCTGATGATATGGAGTCTAATCCATATTATGATAGAGTATCAACAGTCAAAGATTTGGTATTATTCTTGGATTATCAGCCTAAATTAGAGAGAGTTACTGTATTTTAGACAATTCTCAATAACTAGCAGTAGATTTTAATTTTTCTAGGATTTGACTTTGTATGCCTCAATAAGACTTATAATATCATCAGTAATTATATTAATATCTTTTTCTCTTTTTGTTTTATCTATTAAATCTAAAATATTTTGATTATTAAAGCTTTCAAAATTTAATTTTTTTTCAGGATACTTTAAATAGAAATATTTATTAAAATCATCCCATTTTATATTGAGCTCATTTATGTTAAAAGACTCAATATCTTTATTTTGAAAAGTAGTAAAACCAAAATAAATATTATGATTTATTTCCATAAATATATCAAGACCTTCCTCTATACTATATCTTATTCCATAGTATCGTATATTTTTTTGTTTTGTATAATATTTTTTGATAGCACTTTCTAAATTTTTACTATTATTGGAATTATAAAATTTAAATTCATAACCTTTATTTTGTAAATTTTCTAATATCTCTTTCCAAAATTTTAATTGTAAGTTGATTTTGGCTTCTTTGATTGCTTCTTGCATATCTAAAGCTAACTTTAGATTATTATCTTCTAATAATAAATCTTTTACTTCCATTATATAGCCTTTATTTTGGGATTGATTTGTTAACTTTTTTATCAACATAAGATATTGCACTAATGTTTCTCTTAAGATTGGGATTGTTGCAACTTCTTTAATACACTTTTCTAACCAATTTTTAATATTAGTTTCATAAGTGAGATTAATAGTTTTTTCTCTAATCTTTTCCTCATTGGGTTCTTCATAAAATAAAGTTAAATATATTAATGATATATTTTCTTCTTTGTAGCCTTCATCTTTAATTCTATTTAAATATGTACTCAGTTGATTAGAGTGGTCTTCTGAATAAATTTTATTTTCAATAATTATTGCTTGATTTTTTGACTTAAGTAAAATATCTATATGTTTTTTTTCTCTATAAGCTATTAACTTTTCACATATAATTTGTTTACCTATTTCATTATTTACTTCTTCAATAAATAAATTAAGAAAAATATCATTTTGTTGATGTGAACCATTTGTATTTATTAGTTCATAAATAAATTTAGAATGTAAATTTACTTCATCACTTGATTTTCTTAAAATTGAAAAAATATTAAATTTATCACTAGTATTTTCATTTAATTTTTCATGCTTCATATTAATAATACTAAGTTTTTTTAGTAAAAAGTTTAATTCTTTCATTAAATATTTCCTTTCTTACAATTATAACATAAAATTATAGGAACTAAAGAATTTACTCCACGCCATTCTTATCCTGCAAATAATCAAAGATTGCTTTGACTTCTTTGTTGGTTAGATAGTATCTTGGCATTACTTTGTGGTAGCTGTTGAGGGATTTTATCATATTGTCTATGTTTTTTCCTCTGATGTCTGAACCTCTGAGTATTTTGGTCTCGTTGTTGTCTTCTTTGTATTTGACTATTATCTTGCCTTCTCCACTTTCTCCGTGGCAGTGAGAGCAGGATATGCCTCTTGGATTGGCGTATAGCATCTCTCCATATTCATAATGTGAGATGAAATCCTCTCTTGCAAACAATATAATTGGAAATAGTAACCATAATCTTTTCATTAGATAGCACCCCATAAAGTATTTTTGATATAATACCTAAAAAATATAAGGGAAACTCTAATGCAACTCATAGATGGTAAATCCTTGTCAAAAAAAGTTCAGGCTAATGTATCTACAGAGGTCGAAAAACTAAAACGAGAAAAGAATATAGTCCCTGGATTGGCAGTCATCCTGATAGGTGATGACCCTGCTAGTCATGCGTATGTCAAGATGAAAGGCAAAGCTTGTGAAAATGTGGGCTTTTATTCGATTACTCACAATATGCCTGATACCATCTCGCAAGATGAGATAATAGCCACGATAAAGATGATGAATGATAATCCTCGTATAGATGGCATATTGGTTCAGCTTCCTCTTCCTGCTCATATAGATACCCAAAAGATATTGGAAGTGATTGACCCTACCAAAGATGTGGATGGTTTTCATGCTTACAATGTAGGACGACTTGTTAGTGGTATGGATAGCTTTGTGGCGTGTACTCCTTTGGGTGTGATGAAGATGTTTGAGGGGTATGATATAGACCTCAAAGGTCAAGATGTCTGTGTAGTCGGTGCTAGTAATATTGTGGGTAAGCCTATGGCTTCTCTGCTTCTGAATGCAGATGCTACAGTTACGGTGACTCATATATATACCAAAGACCTCAAATCTCATACTCTCAAGGCAGATATTGTTATTGTAGGTGTAGGAGTACCGTCTCTCATCAAAGCAGATATGGTCAAAGATGGAGCGATAGTGATAGATATAGGTATCAATCGCATAGCAGATGGCTCACTTGTAGGAGATGTGGATTTTGATAATGTCTCTCCCAAATGTAGCTTCATCACGCCAGTCCCTGGTGGAGTTGGTCCTATGACTATTGCTATGCTTTTGTCAAACACACTCAAATCAGCTCAAAGGAGAGCATAATGGAAAAAATCAAAAACTATGTTCAGATATTTGGTAGGTTTGCTAGTTCTTGGACAGGTACGATTATAATCGTACTTTTCTTGATATTTTTTGTGGCACAATCTTTTGTGATACCTAGTGGGTCTATGAAGAGGACGCAACTAATCGGTGATTTTCTATTTGCCAAGAAGTACTCTTATGGTATCCCTATCCCTCATTTGCCGTGGCTAGAGATACCATTGTTGCCAGACTTCAATGGCAATGGTCACCTGATAGAAGGACCAAAGCCACAGAGAAAAGATATAGTGATATTTAGATACCCACTAGACAATAAAGTACATTATGTCAAGAGATGTGTAGCAGTTGGTGGAGATGAGATAATCTACGCAGACAAAAAGCTACTCATCCACTTCCACGAGGGAGATGAGTATATCAAATCAAACTATCCAAAAGACAAGATACACGATTTGAGAGGTAAATTATGGGTAGAAAATCCATATATGAGCCAGTTTGCAGGTATCCAATATGCTCCAGAGAGTGGTGATGTGTTTCAGACTCTACTCAAATATTATGCTTATGGTCAAAATATAGATATGGTACCTGTATATGTAGATGGATTAAACTCACCTACATATACTATAGGAGACAAAGAGATAAACTCTCTTTATACCAAGGTAGATGAAGATAATTATTATATGGTAGGAGACAACAGAGACAACTCTAGCGATAGCCGTTTTTGGGGTTCTGTGCCTTATAGCCTGATAGTAGGTAAACCATGGTTGATTTATATGAGTGTAGAGTATCGTTCTTATAATGCACTGCTCAATGGAGACGACAATGGTAATGGCAAAGACAATGCACAGCTAAGACGACTATGTGGAGATATTGCCATAGAGTCCAAAGAGTGTGAGAGTATGACTGATAATCAACAATATACTATCCGTTGGGGTAGAGTAGGGCGATTGATAGAGTCAATACAAAATGAACAACCTATAGAATAAGGAGAACCTTTGAAGAAATTTTATATAGCCACAGACCACGCAGGATATGCACTCAAAGCATTTGTCAAGGACTTCGTAATGGAATTAGGTCACGAGATTGTAGATTTGGGCCCCGATTGTGCCGATAGAGTAGATTATCCAGATTTCGCCAAAAAATGTGCCGACGCAGTACTTGCAGATGAGGGAAGTCTAGGCATCCTAATCTGTGGTACGGGTATAGGTATCAGCATATCAGCAAACAAAGTATCAGGTATCAGAGCAGCATTGTGCCACGATAGATATACAGCAAGACTCACGAGAGAACACAATGACGCAAATATATTATGCTTTGGTGAGAGAGTAGTGGGAAAAGGTGTGATAGAAGATATGATAGAAGTATTTGCATCCACAGAGTTTGAGGGTGGCAGACACGCAGGACGAGTAGCCAAGATAGAGAGTTGTGCCTTTGGTGCAGACTTAGGATAACCCAAAAAGGAAAAATATGAAACTATCAGCAGAAGACAAAAAGATAATAGAAGATAGCATAAGAGACATCCCAGATTTCCCAAAAGATGGCATAATATTTAAAGACATTAGCACACTATTATCAAATCCAAAAGCACTAAATACGCTAATGACCCACCTAGAAAATAGATACAAAAGCTATGATTTGGATTTCATCGCTGGTATAGACGCTAGAGGTTTTATATTTGGCTCTATCCTAGCAGATAGATTGGGATTAGGATTTGTCACAGTCCGAAAAAAAGGCAAACTACCATACACCACAGTAGCAGAAAAATACACACTAGAGTACGGATTTGATGAAGTAGAGATACACATAGACGCATTCGGAGAAAAAAAGAACCCAAAAGTCCTACTAATAGACGACCTAATAGCTACAGGAGGCACAGCAAAAGCCTCAGCTAGTCTCATCAACAAAGTAGGAGCTAAATGTGTTGAGGTATGTTTCATAATGGAACTAGGCTTTTTAAATGGCAAAGATGGGATTGACGCACCAGTTTATTCTGTTTTGGAGATTGATTAGGGTTGTTTTTAATGATAAGCATTCTCACGACTCGTAATATGCACTACCAATATTACTAATTTATCTTCTTCTTTAGTATAAATGACCCTATATCGTCTCAATTTCAAACGATATAGGTTCTCTTTTGTACCGTGAAGCTTTTTAATTTTTTCTGTTCTTAATAACTCTTTTTCATAAGCTTCATTAAAATTCTCAATAAAAGATTCTAACTCTTCTTTTATAAATTTAATATCTTGTTTATCAATCTTTTTAAAATCTCTTTTGATAGAAGATTTAAATGCTAAAGAATACATAATTATATCCCAAATTCTTCATAAAGTTCATCAGTATTTATTACTTTATCAGCTTTATCATTCAGCCGTTTTTCTGCAACTTTCAAATCCATATAATCAAAATACATGCTCAAAGCATCTTCTATAATATGACTCTTCTTAACATTCATCTCTTTAGCCACAGAATTTAATTCATCAATCATATAATCTGATAAGGTAAATGTACTTCGTATTTTTTGCATAATAACTCCTTTATTCATATAATTATATGAATAATTGGCTTTTAATATGGTTAATATATTTATGCTATTCTAATAACCTCAGTTCGACAAAGCTAATAGCCTAGAAGCACCGTTCTCATCAGAGTTTTTAGGGTTCTTTGTCAAGCTAAAACCCAATATTTCTCTATCTTTTTCAGAAAAGTTGATAGAAGG
>DAOVZV010000311.1 GCA_030634925.1 Sulfurovum sp. | reverse complement strand
CAGGGAAGAAGCTTAGTGCTATCAACTCTATGCGTTTGGCTATGGCTACAGGAATATACTTTAAACAGTTTGCAAAAACAAACAAAATACTAGTAGGCAAAGATACTAGACGAAGTGGCTATATGATAGAAAATGCTATCGTATCAGGTCTAACGGCTGTAGGATTTGATGTAGTTCAAATTGGTCCTATGCCTACACCAGCCATAGCGTTTCTCACTGACAATATGCGTTGTGACGCAGGGATAATGATAAGTGCTAGTCACAATCCATACTATGATAACGGTATCAAATTTTTTGATTGTGATGGAAATAAGCTAAACAGAGATAAAGAGAAGCAAATAGAAGCTATCTACGCAGATGAAGAGCTTATCACAAAAGCCCAAGAGATAGACAAAAACATAGGCAAATCCAAAAGAATAGATGATGTAATAGGTAGATACATAGTCCATATCAAAAACTCATTCCCCAAGCCTCTCACACTAGCAGGTAAGAGAGTAGTAGTAGATTGTGCCAATGGTGCAGGATATATAGTTGCACCTACGATTTTGACCGAATTAGGAGCAGAAGTGATAGTCATAGGAGCGTCACCAGATGGCTTCAATATCAATGAAAGCTGTGGAGCGATGCACACCGAAAACCTATCCAAAGCCGTACTAGACTCTCGTGCTGATGTAGGCATAGCACTAGATGGCGACGCAGATAGACTAGTAATGGTAGATGAGAGAGGTGAAGTGGTAGATGGAGATAAGCTAATGGGCGTACTAGCCGTACATCTACAAAGACAAGGCACACTGCGAGGCGACGGTATGGTTGCTACGGTGATGAGCAATCAAGGATTAGATGAGTATCTAGGTGAAAACAATCTAAAGCTATACCGTTCATCAGTGGGTGACAAAAATGTAGTGGAACTGATGCAAAAAAATGGTATCAACTTCGGAGGTGAGCAGAGTGGACATATCATATTTTCCGATTATGCCAAAACAGGTGATGGTATATCATCTGCTCTTCAAGCACTAGCATATCTAGTAGAAACAGATAAGAGAGCTAGTGAAGCTTTCTCTCCATACAAATCATATCCTCAACTATTAGTAAACTTATTGGTAGATGAAAAGAGAGAATTTGACACTATAGAAGGGCTAGACAGTCTCAAAGCCAAAGTAGAAAAAGCAGGAATGAGACATCTATTTAGATACTCAGGCACAGAAAACAAAATCCGTCTATTATTAGAAGGACGAGACGAAGAAGCAGTAGAATCTATGATGCAAGAGTGCAAGACATTTTTCAAAGGAGCATTGGCATAATGAGACTATTTAGTATATTTTTCCTAGCATTACTAGGCGTTTTTATCATAGATTACAATGTCAAACTACTATTTGTAGATGGCTATTACCGTGCAGGAGAGTGTATAGATTTGGTTCTGCACTACAACAAAGGAGTAGCATTTTCGATGTTCGCATCACTAGGCGAATACCTCAAATGGATACAAGGCTCACTAGTCATCATCATACTATTTGTAATATTCAAAGAGGGATACATCAAACAATACGCATTCCCTCTAGGACTACTAATAGGAGGAGCATTGAGCAATGTATATGATAGATTTTTATATGAGGGCGTGGTAGATTATATAGCGTGGCACTGTTGGTTCAATTATGCTGTGTTTAATATATCAGATGTAGCTATTGATATGGCTGTGGTTTGGGTGCTTGTTAAGGCTTATTTTGATGGAAAGAAGAAAGAGGGGGAGTAATTTTTTGTTAGGCATACTTATATTATTTCAGGATACATTTTTATAAAATTGTGGGAAGTTGGTCATAAATATATTTATATATTTGTATTTTAGATAAAATTGATATAATATAAAATTATTTTTGTGGGAACTCATACTACGATTAGAGATATTAAATATGATTAGACAAAGAAAAAGTAGGTCGGGGTGTCTTCACTCCGACAAATATTTATTATGAGATTAAACTTATGTCGGAGTCGGAGACTACCGACCTACTACGATTAGATATAT
>DAOVZV010000171.1 GCA_030634925.1 Sulfurovum sp. | reverse complement strand
TGATTTTTTCAAATCTGAAGGGCTAAGATTAACTGTGATTTTGAGTGGTGGAAATATGAAATCATTGGTGAGAAGTGCTGATTTGGTTCTCTCTTTTGCCTCTTGAATATCACTACTTGCTAGTCCAACCACAGCAAATCCAGGTAAACCTTTGGTAAAAGTAGCTTCTATCTCTATCACCTTTGCATTGACACCTTCTAGTGTTGCACAAGTGAAGTGATTTACGATATTTGAGAGTTTTGGCTTGACTTTTATAGGTACATCTATATCCATATTAGCCTAGTATCCAACTAATATATCTCTTTTTCTTGATAGTTGTCTTTTTGAGGGCTTTGCTAACTCTCTCTATCTCTTTGTAATCTATAGCTACATAAGATTTGGTCTGCGTGATATTTATCTTGCCTATCTGATTTGGAGATAATCCTATCTCTTTGCATAGAGTACCCAATATATCTCCTGCTCGAAGTTTGGTCTTTTTACCTCCATTGATACATAGAGTATCATAATCAGAACTCATACGAAACTTACTATCTACTCTCAAATCTTTTAAATGTGCTATTTTTGCTTTGTTTTTGACATAAGAACATTTGGCATTATCTGCTGATGTAAATAGGGATATAGCCGTACCTACTGCATCTGCTCGTCCTGTTCTACCTATACGATGAGTATATACTTCACTATCAAATGGCAAATCATAATTGACCACAAGTTCTATATTTTTAATATCTAACCCTCTTGATGCTACATCAGTTGCTACCAAAATAGACCTTGAACCATTGGAGAATGCGATGATAGATTCATCTCTCTCTTTCTGCTCCAAGTCTCCATGAATATCAATAGTAGAGTGTCCCATACTATAGAGTTTGTTGGTTAGAGATATACACTCTGCTTTGGTATTACAAAACAAAAGAAGAGATTTGGGTCTATATGATTGGATAATCAGATTTAGACTTTTTAGCTTATCTTCAGTATCATAGACTATCTCATCTATCTTGTTTTCCTCTATAATAGTATCCACTTTGATAGTTAGAGGCTGTTTGAGTAGAGCCTTTGCTAGTTTTTCTATACTTTCAGGGAATGTAGCAGAGAATAATAAAGTCTGTTTACCTCTAGGCATATTTGAACCTATCTTGACAATCTCATCATAAAAGCCCATATCCAACATACGGTCTGCCTCATCTAGGACTAGAGTTTTGATACTATTTAGTGTGAGAGTTTCTTTGGCTAAATGGTCTTGTATCCGTCCAGGAGTACCTACCAAGATATGCACACCTTTGGCTATAGAATCTGCTTGTGTACGCAAAGGCACACCACCATATAGAGTAAGTATCTTTAGGTTTGGTTTATAAGATGCTACCTTGCGAAGCTCAACTGCTATCTGTTCTGCTAGTTCTCGTGTGGGGGTTATGATTATTGTTTGTGGCTTGTTTTGGCTTACATTTGTATTGATTATACATGGCAAACCAAAAGCCAAAGTCTTTCCTGAGCCTGTCTTTGATTGAGCCAAAATATCCCTACCATCCAAGATAGGCTCAATAGCCTTCTCTTGAATATCTGTCATATCTCTAAATTGAAGTATATCAAGAGTCTCCAAGAGAGAGTTTGGTAACTCCTCTATACTACTAAATAAGGACATACTATTTGACTTTGAATGTAGTTTCTTGTATGATTACTTTATAGAAATAACCAAATCCAAAGTTTTTATCTACTATGACTTTACCTGTAGCTGTGACTATATCACCTACTTTAATAGTAGTGTTTTTACCTGTAAATACCAAATCTTTTGGATTTAATCTATCATACTCACCATAACCCAAGTGTACCCAGTCCATTTTCATAATATTTTTGGATACTTTAAATACTTTAGCTTCCAAAGATATAGTTTGACCCTCTAGGTTTTTTCTCCACATTTTGATTTCAGGAATAGTATAACTCTCTTTTTCTACAAAAGGCTTATCTCCTATTATCTCTTTTCCCTCTGACATACCTATTCCCATATTTTCAGGAGAATCAGTCAAGCTAACTACATCTTTCAAATCTTTTGGCTTTGTCAATCTCTCTGGAAGTTTGACATCTGATGCAAAAATCATCTGCTTAAAATCTCTTGCCAAAATTTTACTTTTGAAGTTATACATTACAGCTTGTTTATCATATCCTATTTTATCTCCAACAATAACTGCTACTTTTGATATAGATACCCATAACTCTGTACCATTCTCATCTACTCTTAGATATAGATACTCATTTGCATCTCTTATCTCTTGGATTACTCCATAGTATATACCTTGTTCTGGTGCTTTGACTGCTGTAGTGGGTGTGTTATCTTTGACTTCTGCATAGATAGAAGTTGTAAGTAAAGTAGTAAGTGCTAATGCGATAAATTTCATTTTGTTTCCCTGATTAAGATTTAGATGAGATTAAAATCTCTCTCCAAATCTAATCCAAAGAGAGACCCAATGTAGGTAAGTAAAAAACTATCAAAAGATTTGGATTTGATTAAGCTTGTGCTTTTTTATAATCCAAAATCATCTTATAAGCTTCATCTTTAAGTAGAAGTTTCTCTTTTTTAAGTACTTCAAGTTCCACATCTGTCAATAAAACACGGTCTGCTTCAGCATCTTCAATTTGTTGGTCAAGTGCATTGTGCTTATCAAAGATTTTGGCAAAGTGTGCATTATTCATTTTTAAGTCGTGTATTTCGCTTTTGTATTCGTGTAACATATTTGTTCCTGTTTGTTTAGATGTATAATTATAACACTTTTTGCTTAGTCAATGATGTTTTCGACTCCGACTATCACCAAAAGAGAATATGAGCTATTTTGATACACCTATATAGAAGATTTTTGATAAAACTTTCCCAAAACATAGTTTATTATAAATTTTAATTATAATAATTAATCTTCTATGTTATAATTTCCTACATTAAATTTAAAATTGGAGATAAATATGACAAAATTATTATTGATTCCACTTATACTTGCAAGTAGCATTATCATGCTCATCGCCGAGCCAAATAACGCACCACTAGAGGTTACAGATTTAGAAAAAATCCAAACTATTTTCAAAAAAAGACTGCGTAAAAAATGCCGTTGTGGAAGTGTATATTTCGCACAGCAACATACACAATCAGAGTGGAATAAAATCAATAAAAATGGTCTATTTAAAGATGAATTTTTGAAGCTATGTCCAAAAGGTGTAGGAATTATGGATGATGAATGGATAGAATTGCTTTTTCAATTCTCTTATGAGTATGCCAAAGGTACAAATAAGCGTCCAAAAATATAATATCTACACTTATCAAGTAATAATTTGATATTATACTAATATTAATTATAAAAGGATATCTATGGCTATCAAAGTAGCAATCAATGGAACAGGAAGAATAGGTATAATCGTAGCAAAGATTATAATGCAAAGAGATGATATAGAACTTGTAGCACTAAATACGACAGCTTCACCAGAGATGCTAGAGTATCTATTTAAGTACGATAGTGTACATCAAGGAATGGATGCAAAAGTAATCAATGACGATACAATAGCACTAGATGGCAAAAATATCAAGATGTTTAGCACAAGAGATATAGAAGAACTAGATTTTGGTTCAGCTGGTGCTGAGATAGTTATAGAATGTACAGGCGTATTTCTTACTACTCCAAAAGCACAAGCATATATCAAAAATGGTGTCAAAAAAGTAGTAATGTCAGCACCTGCCAAAGATGATACACCAACATTTGTACTCAACATAAACACAGACAAATACAAAGGTGAAGCTATCATATCCAATGCCAGTTGTACAACCAATGGTCTAGCTCCAATATGTAAAGTCCTAGATGATACATTTGGTATAGAAAATGGA
>DAOVZV010000220.1 GCA_030634925.1 Sulfurovum sp. | reverse complement strand
TAGTGATTTAGTTATATCTCTTACCTCTTTTGTCGATACTACCCTAGATGAAGAGTCAGCAGATAGCTTAGATACTTTTGTCTCTATTAGATATAGACTATATCTAATATCTTTTAGCATCTCATCTAATAGTAGTTTGAGTAAATCTTCTATCTCATCAGAGGAGTTATCATCCAAGAGTACGGTAGATAGTTCTCTTACTTTATCTATAAGCTCCTCTTGTTTTTTGGTATCTCTGATGCTACTATCTTTTACAAGTGCATTAATCCTAGAGATAAATAGATTTGGATTATTTTCAAATATACCCTCTTTTAAATCATTTATCATAGATATACTATCTTCATACTTTTTACCAAAACCATCTAGCAGATTATTGACATATACATTTTCTCTCTTAATCACAGTGATACTATTATCAAATTCAAATGCAAACTTATAATCAGCTTCTGTGTAGTCTGCTACTTTTTTTAGTGATACCAATATATTATCAAGAGAATCAATATTCTCTTCTATATAACTATTGATACTTTTTGTATTTACACTTATATCTATAAGATAATCAAGGTTTTTGGATAAATAATCAGAATAGTTAATACCTACTTTATTGATATTTCTAATCACCTCTACTGATTTATCTTTGTAATCATCTTCTGCTATAGTATCAGTAAAATCATTTTTGATATACTTTTCACTTATATAATTTAGTTTGATAAAGAGACTATTTATCCTTGTACTCATACTATTTGTGACATCTTTGAGTTCATTCAACTTAGGATTTGATGCTACTAATAATATATTGGTATCAAAAGAGCCATCTACTCCAAAAGTCATACACTCTTTCATCTCATCTATTAGCTTATTATCTTTAATACTATTACTAGTATTTTCTTCTTTTTCAGATATAACCCTCTGCATACCTTCATTTATATCTCTCAATACATTGTTTAATTTATTATTTAGATTATAATCTAAAAACTCTATGCTACTCTTATCTTTGTTGAAAGTAACATAAGTAAAAAATTTGCTCAATACACCTCGTATCGTAAAAATCTCATTATACAAAGTATGAGTTATATAGATAAAAAATATAATCGTTATAAAAAATAGTCCCAAAAATATAATATGCATTATCTTGAATATATCAAATTCTCTAAGCACATCCTCTCTATTAATTTTTATCAAGATAATATAGTCTCGTTTTTCTATATTTATATTTACAGCTACAACCTCTTTGTCAAAAATCTCTGATATATACTCTTGATTTTCTGATATATCTTGTTTATTCTTATTATATGCTTTGGTCAAGAAAGCCAAATCATCTGTAGCTTCACTACGATATAGAGGGTAGTCTCTAGCTACAAATTGTGACTTAGTTACACTCGTAGCAGTCAATAAAAACTTATCTCCCTCTTTGAGATAGGATTTGATAGATACCAAATTTGTCCGTTGTACAAATGATGAAGCATCTTTAACTACAGATAGATATGTTTGAGGGTCTATAAATTGACTATCCAAAATATCTTTGTGATACTCTTGTAGAGTGATTATAGATTGCAAAGATATTTTTGTCAATCTATTTTGGATATGCTCTTCTTCTTGCTTTTTGAAATCTTTGTATATCTCAAAAGATAATAGAGCTATAAATATCAAATTTAAAAATATAAATGCTCCTATACTTTTGTAAGTTATAAACCTTTTCATTTATTTACCTCCATATTACCTAGTTTTGATGGGTCAAATTTACCATTAAAAGTATTTCCTAACTCTTGACTAGATATATCTGTAGGTACTCCCTCTGGGACTTTTTCATTTATTCCATCCATAACAGTTGTCTCAAACTCTTTGAGCTTTTGTGTCACGATATTATCATCTAGCTTGATGTCACTAGCACAACGAAAGCCCAAATCCTTGCCTCTATACGATGCCAAATCAAAAGAGCGAAAAGAGACTGTAGCAGGATAACCATTACTATAGCTCCAAGAGCCTCCCCTAGTCACTTTGTATTGACCATATACACTATTCAAAGGATTTTGCCTACAATCTTTTTTGGCAGTAAAAAAAGAGTCCATATCAAATCCTTTTTTGACCTTTTTCTTACAGTCATAAAAACTTTTACTATATGTATCAGTTACCCACTCTCTCACATTTCCAGACATATCATATAGACCATACTTATTTGGAGGATAACTCTTTACAGATACAGCCCAGCCATTTCCTGATTCTCTATAGTTCATATAGTTTGGATTTTCATCATTTCCCCATGGGAATTTTTTCATCTCTAGCTTACCTCTTGCTGCATACTCCCACTCTGCTTCTGTAGGAAGTCTCTTGCCATAAAGCTTACAAAATCCTTTTGCATCTTGATATGATACATCTACTATAGGATATTCATCTTGTCCCAATATAGGGTCTTCTATATATCGTGGAGGCTTGTTACACTTCTTTGTACCAAGATACTCTTTGTACATAGCATTTGTCACTTCACTCTTGTCCATATAGAAACTACTTACATATATAGGATTGAGTGGCTTATCTTTGAAAAAGCTATGTGCCTCACCCATTAGAAACTTACCTCCAGTTATAAAGCTCATATTTTCTGGATTGTTTTTTACTAAAGTGGGTCTGATACAAGTCTCTGGTTTACTACTACATCCTACAAAAATCAATACCCATATTACACTTAAATATCTTCCAAGCATTATTTATCTCCTATATTCAAATAGAACTCTATAGTATTATCTTCAGCTGTTAGATTTTTGTATATTGTCTTAAGCTTCATATTTTTGATACGATAACTAAATGGATTTTTGTATATAAAAGTAATCATCTTTTTTGACTTTCTTTTGAGTGTGACTATTCCAGAGGGTACGATATTTACCAAGTGTCTAGGTCGTATAGGTATTTTGTCAAACTTCTTTGTCCTAAACTCATCAAATGTTATATTCATATCATTTATTGAATCATTTATTGCATAATATACATATCTAGTCTCATCTGCTGTCTTGATTGGTTTACC
>DAOVZV010000013.1 GCA_030634925.1 Sulfurovum sp. | reverse complement strand
TTTTATCTTATTGTCTTTGTTGACTTGGGACTATTATTTTTATATTATTGGATTTTATGATTTTAAGAGAGAAAAGTTATTGTTTGGAAGATAAAATAGGGTTTTTAGGACTGAAATTGTGTGGGTTCTTTCATAGTCTCATTGAGTGGTTGTCTCCATTGATGAGCTATCATACTTATCATCTCGCCCATTTGAGCCAATCTATTTTGTTGAAATAGTATAATCTCTTGGTGTTTGTTTTTTTCTATCGCCTCTTGTACTCTTTTTTCCAAAGTTATATTAAACTCCAAAATCTCTCTTTTGAGTCTATACTCTCTGACAAGAAAAAACAGTATCAATACGACCAAAACAATAAACAGACCTATTATCTGCATAAAAGATGTATAATCTATCTGCTTGGTCGTTTCTATGGGAACCCACTTATGGGATATTCTATGTTTTATCTTTGTAGTTATCTTTGATATGACTTTTTGGATTATAGAATTTAGTTGTGGTTCATCATTCCTAGAAGCAACTCGATAATAGAGTCTATAATCTAGTCTTGCAGATACTTTTATCTCTCCTAGAAAGTTTTTTTGTATCTCGTAGTTGATAGTTATGAGATTATCAATAAAAGCAAAAATCTTTCCATCTTTTACTTGATTTAATCCATCATTGATTGAATTTACCTCAATAATATTTATATTGGGATATTTTGCTTTTAATTTAGTAGCAATAGAGTAACTTTTGACAATACCAATTCTCTGATTTGTTATATCTTCAATATTATCAATGAAGTTTTTATTTATTTGAGTTGTTCCTACAATAGGTGCTTCTATATATGCAGAGCTAAAATCCATATATAATTTTCTATCTTCCGTAATAGGAACCATAGAAAAAATATCACACTCTCTATTTTTGGCTTTGGCAATAGACTCTTCCCAATGGGCTGTAGGTATGAGTCTAATAGGGATACCCATAGCAAATGATAGAATATCCATATAATCAGAAGCCAAGCCTATATGTTTGCCATTTTCAATCTTCTCAAAAGGCATCCAATCAGGGTCTATACACATTGTTATCTCTTTTTTGTGTTTGAGATAGGATATTTCTTCTTCTGTGTAATATATTTGAGTGAGTATGATTCTTTCTTGACCATTGAGTATTTGTATCTCTTTAGCAAAAAGAGACAAAGGTGAGAAAATCAGAATAAGAGTAAATAAAATAAGTTTCATAAATATATTATATCCAAATATGATATAATCAAAGAAATTAAAAAAGGCAAAAAATGTGTATGATAATAAAAGATAAATATATAGACCCTTTTACAGACTTTGGATTTAAACATATATTTGGCAAAGAGGAGAACAAGCATCTTCTTATCAGCTTTTTAAATGATTTATTGGATATTGAAGATAAAATAGTAGATATTGAGTATAGAAACTTAGAAAAGCTAGGATTAAATATTGTAGATAGACGAGCTATCTTTGATGTCTTTTGTACAGATACTAAAAATAATAACTTTATAGTAGAACTCCAAAGAAGCAAACAGAAATATTTTAAAGATAGGGCTTTATACTATACAAGCTTTCCAATTCAAGAACAATCACATAGAGGAGATTGGGATTATGAACTCAAAAAAATCTTTTTTGTAGGTATTTTGGACTTTATAATGGACGAAGAGAGTGAAGATTATCTAACCAAAGCCCAACTTATCAATAGCAAAACAAAAGATGTATTTTATGATAAACTAACATACTATTACCTCGAAATGCCAAAATTCAAAAAGCAAGAAAAGGAGCTATCCACTCATTTGGAATATTGGTTATATTATCTAAATAATCTAGCCGATACTATAGAGATACCACAAAAACTAAAAGATGACGAAGTAATAACAGATGCCTTCAAAATAGCAGAATTTTTGGCACTAGACAAAGAAGCCAAATGGAGTTATCAACAAGACCTTAAGAAAAGATGGGACTATAAAGCCGTAATGGATTACGCCAAAGAAGAAGCAGAAAAGAAAGGTATGAAGTTAGGCTTGGAAAAAGGAATTGAGAAAGGAATTGAGAAAGGTATTGAAAAGGGAATAGAAAAAGGTAAAAATAAAAGAGATATTGAAATTGTAAAACAGTCATTACAAAATGGACTTGATACTGAAACTATTGCTTTGATTACAGGACTTACTATTGAAGAGATTGATAAAATAAAACATTTATAATTGGAGATTTGATTTATGAGTTTTTTGTATCCTATCTTTTTGTGGTCTATCATTCCTCTGTTGGTATTGTTCTGGCGTAATAGAGGTGATATAATAGGTTCTACTCATATTATAGTATTGATGCTTTTGGTGCTTTCTATCTCTACGCCTGTCAAAGATAGTGCCATTGTGTCATCAGTGGTTGAGTCTAGGGATATTATCATCGCATTGGATGTATCATTTTCGATGAGTGCTACAGATATATCTCCCTCTCGGTATGAGTTTGCCAAAGATACTATATTGGAGATTTTACGGCTCAATAGTAGTGATAATATAACTCTCATAGCATTTACTACCAATCCTCTACTACTCTCTCCACCTACTACTGACCATACTCTCATAGCCATAGCTCTTGATGCACTCAATCCCAAATATATATTGACCAAAGGTACATCTATGCACAATCTATTTAAGATGACAAAGCGTATGGGTGGAGGTCAAAAGAGTATGATACTTATCACAGATGGAGGAGAAGAGAGTGATATAGATGTATTGGCAGAGCAGATAAATAGTATGGATATAAGTTTGAGTATATTGGCATTGGGTTCTATCCAAGGTACAACTATATCCTATGAAGATGGCTCACTACTCAAAGACAAAGATGACAATCTAATAATATCTCGTATCAATCCAATACTAAAACCATTAGCCTATAGAGTAAATGGTAGTTTTGTTACTTCTTCCTCTTCACCAAAAGCTACAGCAGAAGATATAAGCGACTCTATCAAAGGAGTAGCCAAAAAGGTCAAAAAATCTCAAAAGCAGTATCAATTATTATACCAATATCCTCTATTTTTGGCTTTTGTAATATTTATAATGTTGCATACGAGGGCTATCAAGTATCTAATCATCATATTCGTATTTTTAGGAGTAGAAGCTAATGCATCATTTTGGGATATATACAATCTAAATAGAGCCTATAACTATTATGAAGCCAAAGATTATAATACTACTCAATCATACATCAAAAGTATAGAAAATATATCATTGGAAAGTCAAATAGCATTAGCTAGTAGCTATTATAAGAGACGAAACTATAAAAAAGCTATAACAATATATAAATCTATAAAAACCAAGTCACCATCTATCAAACAAAAGCTATATTATAATATAGCTAACTCTTATGCAAAAATCAAATCATATAATAAAGCAAAGATATACTACACCAAAGCCCTACAAATAGGAGAGGACAAAGACAGCTCATACAATCTAAAAATCATAGTCCTATTAGAAGAGAAATCATTACCATTGGGATTGTCTCATCCTCAATCATCCAACAGCACAAGCACAAAAAGTGATACACAAGATAGTGATAAGAAGACCAAAGAACAATCAGGGTCTAGTGGTAGTGGAGGAGGAGAGAGGAAAAAGGGAAAAAACAAAAAAGAGAAAATAAGTATAAATCCCAAAGCCCAAAAACAAAAACACCCTCTAGGTTCAAAAGTGTATGAACTAATCAACAAAGGGTATATATATGAAGAGAAACCGTGGTAGGGTCAATTAGTTAATATATATTTATCTACTTTTGTGATACAATGCCAAAAACTCCTAATATAAATGAGCATTTATGAAAAATTTGATAATAGTAGAATCTCCTGCTAAAGCCAGAACGATAAGTACATTCCTAAGCAAAGACTATAAGGTCATAGCTTCTAAAGGACATATCCGTGATTTACCAAAGAGTACTTTTGGTATTACTATAAACGATGAGAGTGGAGACCTTGTCCCCAAATACTCTATACCTAGAGATGTCAATCCAGTGGTTAAAGAGCTAAAGAAACTATCCAAAGAGGCAGAGACTGTATTTATAGCTACCGATGAGGATAGAGAGGGTGAGGCTATTGGTTATCATATCGCTATGGCTATTGGCAAAGAGCCTACTTCTCTCCCACGGATTGTATTTCATGAGATTACCAAGAGTGCTATCCAACATGCACTAGACAATCCACGCAAGATAGATATGGATAGTGTAGATGCACAGCAGACAAGGAGAATGCTAGACCGTATTGTGGGGTATAAGCTATCTCCTTTACTTGCTAGTAAGATACAAAAGGGTCTTAGTGCAGGTAGAGTACAGAGTTCTACCCTAAAGATTGTGATAGAGAGAGAAAGAGAGATAAAGGCGTTTATCCCAGAAGAGTTTTGGACTATTGATGCGTTGTTTGAGAAGAATATAGAGGCATCTATATATGACTACAATGGATTGAAGATAGATAAGCTCACTATCAAGAATGAAGCTGATGCCAAAGAGATAGTAGATTGTGCCAAGAGTGAAGAGTTCATCGTTTTGTCATTGGAAAAGAGCAAAAGAAAGACCAAAACACCTCCTCCATTTATGACATCTACTTTGCAACAATCAGCATCTACGCAGTTGGGCTTTTCTCCAAAAAAGACAATGATGGTAGCACAGAAGCTATATGAGGGAGTCAAGACCGACAAGGGAACGATGGGTGTGATTACATATATGAGGACAGACTCACTCAATTTAGCCAAAGAGGCAGTATCATCTGCTAGAGACTATATCCTAGATAACTATGGAGAGAAGTATCTACCAGAAAAGCCAAAAGTATATTCTAGCAAATCCAAAGGCGCTCAAGAGGCTCATGAGGCTATTCGTCCTACTATGGTGGAGTTTGATGTAGCATTGGCTAGTAACTATCTTAGTGCTGATGAGCTTAAGCTATACAAACTAATCTATACTAGATTTTTGGCGTGTCAAATGACTGAAGCACAGATGGAATCACAGAGCTTGATGTTTAAGGGTGACAAATGTACATTCAAGGCTAGTGGTAGAAAGCTACTCTTTGATGGGTTCTATAGAGTTACAGGACATAGTGACAAAGACAAATTACTTCCAGAACTCACAAAGGGTCAATCTGTGAGTATGGATGATATTAAAGACGCTCAACACTTCACCGAACCAGCTCCTAGATACAATGAAGCTAGTCTAATCAAGAAATTGGAGTCTTTGGGTATAGGACGACCTAGTACTTATGCACCTACAGTTACTACACTACAGACTAGAAAATATATAGAGATTGATAAAAAGAGGATTGTCCCTACTGAGATAGCCTTTACTGTGATAGATATGTTGCAAAGTCATTTTCCAGAGATAGTAGATAGTGGATTTACATCAAATATGGAAGAGAAACTAGATGAGGTAGCAGAGGGTAATACCAACTGGCAAAGTATCCTAAAAGAGTTCTATACTCCATTTATGCAAAAGGTAGAAGATGGCAAGAAAAATATCAAAAGTCTCAAAGTAGCGATACCTACAGGAGAGTCTTGTCCCAAGTGTGAAGCAGAGCTTCTATTACGGAAGGGTCGCTATGGAGAGTTCATCGCTTGTAGTAATTTCCCCAAATGTAAATATACCAAAAATACAGATGGTACAGAGGTAGAAGGTCCAGAAGAGACAGATGAGAAGTGTGAGAAGTGTAACTCTATGATGGTAATCAAAAACTCCAAAAGAGGTAAGTTTTTGGCGTGTTCAGCGTATCCAAAGTGCAAAAATGCCAAATCATTGGAAGCTATGAAAGAGCTAACTGTTCCTTGTCCTGAATGTGGAGGCAAACTCCAAGAGAGAGAGGGTAAAAGAGGTAAATTCTTCGGTTGTATCAATTATCCAAAATGTAAATTTATAGCCAATTTCGAGCCAGTAGATAAAAAGTGTCCAGAGTGTGATTATACTATGGGCAAAAAGACACTCAAAGATGGTGAGGTATTTGTCTGCTTCAAATGCAAACACAAAATAAGTGCAAGTGAGTAGATGATGAAAGAGATATTTTTGTGTGCTATCAACAATATATTAAGTGGAGTTTGCAAAGAAGATTGTAAGTTTTGTACCCAAAGCATTAGGTACCACGCAGACATAGAGAGATACACCTACAAAAAGATAGATGATATAGTAGCAGAGGCAAAAATAGCCAAATCAAATGGAGCGTTGGGATATTGTTTGGTCACAGCAGGAAAAGGACTAGATGACAAAAAGCTAGAGTTTGTAGCCAAAACTGCCAAAGCTATCAAAGCACAAGTGAGTGAACTAAATCTAATAGCATGTAATGGTACAGCAAACAAAGAACAACTAAAATACCTCAAAGAGAGTGGAGTAGATAGCTATAATCATAACCTAGAGACATCACAGAGGTATTATAGTGAAATCTGCTCAACTCATAGCTGGGAAGAGAGATATGAGACTTGTGAAAATGTCAAATCTGTAGGACTTGATTTGTGTTGTGGAGGGATATTTGGTATGGGTGAGACTGATAAAGATAGAGATGATTTACTCCACTCCATAGCCTCTCTATCTCCTCAATCTACACCTTTAAACTTTTATCATCCAAATCCTGCTTTACCTATCAAAAGTAGAAATATAGAATTAGCAGAAGCACTAGATATTATCAAAAAAGCTCATAATCTATTGGGTGAAGATAGACTATTAATGGTAGCAGGAGGAAGAGAACTGCTATTTACCAATCATGAAAAAGAGATGTTTGAAGCAGGAGCGAACTCTATTGTCATCGGTGATTATCTCACTACCAAAGGGATAAAAGCAGAGATAGATAGAGATAGACTTAAACAATTAGGATACCAAATTGCCACACGATGTAGTACAGACTAATATAACCCTGATACTCACACTATCACTACTGATATGGATTAGTCCTTATATATCCAAATTTTCTAGGTTGCCTATTCCATCTGTAGAGATTATATTGGGGTCTGTTGTCGCATATATAGGTTTTATTGGACATAGTCACCATTTTGACCTCATTGCAGAGATGGGATTTTTGTACCTAATGTTTCTAGCAGGTATGGAAGTGGATTTGAAGCAGATTACCAATAGTCCCAAGTCTGTAATACAAAAATCTATAATATTTTTGTTTTTTATAGGTATGTTTTCTGTGATATTTGGATTTATATTTGACCTCAATGCTATTGTAATTATATCTATGCCTCTCATCTCCATAGGATTATTAGCCACATTATCAAAAGTATATGGCAAAGATAAACCTTGGATACAGTTGGCATTTATAGCAGGAGTATTAGGTGAGATATTGAGTATCACGACACTTACGATATTTGATGCAGCTATTACTACAGGATTTAATATCAACCTAGTTATCAAGATAGCATATTTGGGTGCTTTCATATTTGTCATCATCGTACTATACAAGGCACTACAAATATTATTTTGGTGGTTTCCAGAGTTCAAACGGACTCTCGTACCCAAAATAGATACATCATCACAAGATATTCGTCTATCTATGGCACTATTTTTTATATTGATAGCAGTTATGTTATTACTAGAATTAGAGTTAGCACTAGGTGCATTTATCGCAGGAATAGCTATATCTGCATTTTTCCATCATGAAAAAAAGCTAGAAGAGAAGATGTCTAGTCTTGGATTTGGTTTTTTAGTGCCACTATTTTTCATACATGTTGGAGCTTCATTTGACATCAAAGCCCTACCACTAGATGGAGTAGTATCAGGTGCATTACTTATCACAGCTCTTATGATTACATCAAGGATATTTTCAGCTATTGTACTAAAGACCATAAGTGGTTCAAGAGATGCCCTACTAGTAGCATTGTCTTTATCTATGCCATTGACACTACTTGTAGCCGTAGCCACAATAGGATATGAGACGAAGCTACTAGATTTATTGACATATTATCAATTAATCCTAGCAAGTATATTTGAGATTTTAATCTCCATGACACTTATTAAAGTGTTGGAGTCTAAGATTATATAGCTATAGCTCAATCATACTATGACCTATCAAGTCAGGGTGTAAAATATTTTTGCTTTCAAAGAGATGGCTTTCTGTTTTGGATACCAAAATATAAGGCTTTGCTCCACTATCTAAAATCAAATCATATATCATATATACTTGGTCATCAAAGCCTTTTTTGTCAAATAGAACAAAGTTATAGCTCTTCTCTTCTAGTCTATTTAAAAACTCATCTGTACTATCTATAATCTCTATATTATAGTTTTGTTTAATTAATATCTTTTTGTAGATAGTAGCCATTAGAGGAACAGATGTATATAATAATACACTCTTCTCTTCTATATTTGAAGTATTAGATATAGGCTTTATAATCTCTTCTTTTATAATAGTTTCTTCTTCTACTATTTCTTCAATAACAACTTCTTCATTTGGAACTATTTTAGACTTGAAATATATTGATATAATCTTTTTTAGTTGGTCTAGTTCCAGAGGTTTTGATAGGTAATTGCTCATACCCTCATCTATATATTTTTCTCTATCTCCTACTAGTGCATTTGCTGTTAGTGCGACAATTGGAATATGTGCTATATTATTACTTTTTTCATATTTTATGATAGTATGAGTAGCTTCAATACCTGTCATTATAGGCATTTGAATATCCATCAAAATCATATCATAATTATTGTCTCGTTCTCTCATCTCTACGGCTTCTTTACCATTGTTGGCAATATCTACGGTTATATCTAGCTTTTCAAGTGTCATTCTAATAAGCTTTTGATTGATTACATTATCTTCTGCTACTAGTATATTCATACCCTCAAAAGATACTTCCTCGTTCATCATTATTCTTGGTAAAGATTCATACTTATTTTTACCATTATTTGTAAAGGTATTTAATATATTCAATGTTTTCTTTAGAGTCATTGGTGCATATATAATATTATCTAGGATATGACTCTTCGGGTCAATACGGTCTTTGAGTGTACCATTTGTGATTAGTACTACAGAAGATTGATGGAAATTAGATAGAGTATCTAGTTCTCCTTGTAGTCTCATATATTGATGGTCAAATATCATTATATCAGGAAAGTCAAGCTGATACTCACTCTCAAATATATCTTCATAATAGTATATCTTGACTTTTACATTGAAATATTTCAAATATTCTATTCGTATTTTATCTATTTGTCTATATATATTTTTGACAGGTAGGGCTAGTCCTACAGTTAAGTCCTCAAATGATGGAATTATCTCTTTTGTAGCTGTTATATCTTCTGCTAAATCCAAACTAAAGAAGAATGTACTACCATTACCTTTGCTACTAGTAACTTCTATATTTCCTCCCATTATCTCTACCATTTGAGAAGATATAGCAAGTCCTAATCCTGTACCACCAAACTCTCTAGTGGTACTACTATCTTCTTGTGAAAATGCTTCAAAAATCTTAATCTGATTTTCAGGAGTGATACCAATACCAGAATCTTTTATTTTAAATATAATACTCTCTTTGTCATCTTGGATTGTTTTTTCAATAGATACATCTATTATTCCATATTCAGGTGTAAACTTGATAGCATTCCCAATAAGATTTGTAAGTACTTGTGATATTTTGGTAGGGTCACCTAGGCGTTGAGTAGCCAACTTAGGGTCGATATAAAAACTAAATGATATATCTTTTTGTTCAGATTTTATAGATAAAATATCAATAACTTTAGTGACTTGTTCAGTCAAGTCAAATGAGACCTCTTCTAGTGTCATCTTGTCTGCAGCAATCTTTGAAATATCCAAAATATCATTGATAATCGCCAAGAGATTTTCAGAACTAGTCTCGATGATGGATATAAACTCTTGTTGGTCTTCTGTCAATGGTGTTGATTTCAAAATACCCAAAAATCCCAAGATACCATTGAGTGGTGTTCTAATCTCATGAGACATATTTGCCAAAAATAGACTTTTGGCTACATTGGCATCTTGTGACTCTCTCTCTTTTGTATATAGGAGATTTAGTATAGTTTCCAGATACCGATAGACCTCTTTTTTCTTATTGAAATCAGTAGGAATATCAGGAATATCAGAGTCAAACTCTTCACTCAATAGAGATAATTTCTCGATACCAAATACAACATTTTTCAAAATAGTATCTTCTTCTTTTAGAAAAGAGTAGTGACTAAATACAAATATTATAGATATGATAGTTAATACAATCAATCCAAAATAGAAAATTAGTAGTAGTTCAATATCTTCACTTGACTCTTTTAGAGTAGATAGATTACTGTTTACAATATTATTTATCTGTGCAAAAATAATCTTCTCTTTATCATTTAGATTACTCCATTCACCAATAGAAGTATCATAAGTACCTGTCTCATAATGGATAATAAGGTCAATTCTTATCTCTTCTCTCTTGGCAAAATCATTTTTGAATTTGATTACATCTTGTACATCTTTGAAATATTCTCTATTCTCTTCTAATAGACTTAATGATAGTGATGTTTCTGTAATATACTCATCCCATTGTTTGAGTGTATTTTCTGATATAGGAGTTTTGTTTACTAGATAGAAAGTAACCAAAATCTGGTCTAATTTGCTAAAGTGTTCAATAGTCTTAAACTTATGATAAAATTCATAATTATCTTTGATATACTCTTTGGAGATACTATTCATCGCATCCAAAAGAGGATTTAAAATTTTACTATAATAATTACTATTAATTAACTTATCAATAGAGATAGATGAGTCCATATCTATCTCATAACGAATATCAACAAGTATATCTTTCATATATTTTTTATTAAAAAAGTTATCTATATTTGCAACTTTTTTATTGTCTAAGTCAAAAATAGAACAATAGATGCCAAAGAGTTATCTATATACTCTTTGTTATTAAGTTCCAATAGAAGATTATCTGTCTCTACTCTACTTTCTTTACACTCTTGATTGGTATTGTTTGTAGTTTTAGTACTTGCAACACAATAAATCTCTTTTATAATCGTCTCTTGAAATAGATTTAAATCATTTAATTTTATTATAT
>DAOVZV010000112.1 GCA_030634925.1 Sulfurovum sp. | reverse complement strand
CCATTTGCATATAGCTTGACCTCTCCTGATACTTTGACTCCTGATACCTCTTTTAGCCATTTGGCATCACTACGCAACTGTACCAAAGATGGATTAGATGGGATTATATTGTGTCCTAGAGATTTGGCAAATTTATAACCATAATCTGAACATCCGATTTGAGGATAGGCAGGAGAACCTGATGCTAATATTAGTTGATTGGATTTGAATAAGCCTTGTGTTGTTTGTATGTTAAATGTATTATCTATTTTCTCTATATCTGTGACTTGGCAGTTGCAGATTATATTTACACCGAGTTTGGTAGCTTCGTATTGTAGTATCTCGACTACTGATGATGATTGACCTGATAGTGGATACATCTTGCCATCTTTGCCCTCTGTGATGAGTAGTCCGATAGAGTGGAAGAACTTCTCTATCTGTGCAAATCCATATCCATCCAATACGGCTGATACAAATCTATCATCTAGGCTATGGTATCTGTGCTTTGATATATCTCTATTTGAGATATTGCATTTGCCATTGCCTGATATGATGATTTTTTTGCCTATTTTGGAGTTTTGTTCTAGGATGGTGACTTTTTTGCCTGATTTGGAAGATGATATAGATGCTACTAGACCTGACGCTCCACCACCTATTATCGTCATCACTATTTGATTATATTTTCTATCTTTGAGATAATATCTTCTAGTTCCAAATCTTTCATAGCTTCATCTTCTATCAGTTTGGCTAGTTCTATGTCTTTGGCTTCTATGGTTTTTTGTAGAGTCTCTATCTCTGATTTGATGAGTTGGTTTTTATTTTTTTCCTCTTGGTACATATCTAAAATACGAGATACTTTACCGTGTAAGTTCTCTATTGTTGTCTGTTCTTGCATATATTTCACCTCTTATTTTTGATGGTGATTTTACCATAATTTTGGATATTATAGATGAGTTGAGACCAAACAAGCAAAAGTAGGCTATAATGGCACAATTTTTTACAAGGATTTTAGATGTGTGCTGAAAAGATACAAAGATTGATACAAGCTAGTATATTGGGCTTTGTGATGGCGATGGCTGGTTCTGGAATGATACAAATAGCATTTTTAGTACAATTTGCTATGATGGTTATGCTTCTTATTGCTGGGGCTACTGGATTTTGTCCTGGACTAATAATACTCAAAAAGATTTTCCCATCTTGCAAGTGTGACGAAAACAATCCAAAGGATAACTAATGTCAAATATATCATACAAAGACGCTGGTGTCGATATAGATGCAGGTAACGCATTTGTCGATGCTATCAAAAAAGATGTCAAATCTACTTTTGACTCCAATGTCATAGGTGGCATAGGTTCATTTGCAGGAGCTTATGCCTTGCCTACAGGATACAAAGAACCAGTAATACTATCTGCTACAGATGGTGTAGGTACGAAACTTCGTATCGCTATAGAGAGTGGCAAACTAGATACTGTAGGTATTGACCTTGTAGCTATGTGTGTCAATGACTTGATATGCAACAACGGTACTCCTATGTTTTTCTTGGACTATTATGCTACTGGTAAGCTACTTCCTCAAAACGCATCTGCTGTAGTATCAGGTATCGCAGAGGGTTGTAGGAGAAGTGAATGTGCATTGGTCGGTGGAGAGACTGCCGAGATGCCAGGAATGTACTCAGAAGAAGATTTTGATTTGGCTGGATTTGCTGTAGGTATAGCAGAGAAAAGCGAGATGGATATGGTAGCAAATGTCAAAGCTGGTCAAATATTGATAGCTATGCCTAGTTCTGGTATCCACTCCAACGGATATTCTCTAGCAAGAAAGATATTTTTCGAGAAATTGGGTATGAGTCTTGATACAGAGTTTGAGGGTAAGCCATTACTAGATACTCTATTAGAACCCACTAGAATATATGTCAAAGACTACAAAGCCAACAAAGACAAAGTCAAGGCACTAGCTCATATTACAGGTGGTGGAATAGTCGAAAACTTACCACGAGTATTACCTGATGGTATCCGTGCTATTGTCAATAAAGATGATATTAGAGTATTGCCTGTATTTGAGTTTATGGGTCAATATGTAGATAATGAAGAGATGTATAGAGCATTTAATATGGGTGTGGGTATGGTATGGGTAGCTGAACCAGAAGATGTAGATAGCATATTATCTGCTACAGATGGATATGTGATAGGTAAGCTAGAAAATGGTGACAAAGGTGTGGATTTAATCTAGTATGAACCCACAAATCATCAAACTCAAAAAAGAGTTAAGCAAAGCGATAATAGGTCAAGAGTCTATGATAGACGGACTTATTATCGGTCTAATATGTGATGGTCATATACTCGTAGAGGGTGTCCCTGGGTTGGCAAAGACTACAACAGTCAATGCACTATCACAAGCGATTGGACTAGAGTCAAAGAGGATACAATTCACTCCTGATTTACTACCATCTGACATCATAGGTGCTCAAATATACAATCCACTCAATCACAGCTTTAGTATCAAAAAAGGTCCACTATTTACCCATATACTACTAGCAGATGAGATAAATAGAGCCCCTGCCAAAGTACAATCTGCCCTGCTAGAAGTGATGCAAGAGAGACAAATCACCATAGCAGATGAGACATTTGCTATAGAAGCACCTTTTCTAGTGATGGCAACCCAAAACCCTATAGAACAAGAGGGAGTATATGCCCTACCCGAAGCCCAATTAGATAGATTTATGATGAAGATAGTAGTCACTCACAATACCCTAGAACAAGAACTAGAGATAATGGAAAAATCTGCTACCAAAAGCTTCGGAACTATCGAGCCAGTACTAGATATAGATAACCTCAAATCTATCCAAAAAGAGTACAACAATATACATATAGACAAAGAGTTACAAAGATATATGGTCATACTCATATCATCGACTAGAACACCCACAGAGTTTGGATTAGAAGATATAGCAGATAATATTATGTTTGGTGCTAGTCCTAGGGCATCTATAGATTTGTACAAAGCTAGTAAAGCCCATGCACTTCTCAAAGGCAAGGATTTTGTATCTCCTGAAGATATAGCAAGTGTGATACACTCTATTTTGCGTCACCGTATAGTATTGTCTTATGAGGCAAGGGCTAGAGGAACTACTGCAGATGAGATTATAGACCAGATATTAGAGACTATCCCTATACCATAATGCACAGCTCCACAATAGCATACAAAGTCCTACAGCTCAAAGCCAAAAGAGCCGTATATACTCTACTTAATGGTAATACACTATCAAATATACACGGTGAAGGTTATGATTTCGCACAGATACGAGAGTATCAGATGGGTGATGATATACGCAAAATCAACTGGACAATCACAGCCAAATTTGCCAAACCATATATCAAAGAGCTTCACTCAAATAGAGAACTATCTATAATAGTATGTGCATTGATGGATGGTAGCTTATATTTTGGAGAGGGAAATGCCAAACAGCACAAACTCACAGAGATAGCATCTATATTGGGATATGCTTCACACTATAGCAATGATTTATTTAGAGGGATACAATACACCCAAAACCATATATACACCACACCACCTACCAAACAGCTATATCATATATCCCAATACACACAATCACTATACGACTCACCTCTACTAGATACAACACTAGACAAAGATGAAGCTATAAAAGAGCTATTTAGCAGATTGACAAAAAGCTCACTGATATTTGTATTGGGTGATTTCCTAGAAGAGGTAGATTTGTCTATATTGTCTCAAAAACATGATGTAGTAGCCATCATCATCAGAGACACAGAAGAAGAGTATCCCAAAATACTAGGAGAAACAACCTTAATCAATCCCAAAAATCAATCCAAACTAGATATATTTTGGCACAAAAAAGCCATAGAAAACTACAAATCAAAACTCAAACAACACGATGACAAACTCTTAGCCCATCTCAATAGATACAATATCCGTCATATCAAAATATTGACAACAGACGATAGTGTATCTAGGTTGATGAGGTTGTTTACTTAGCTTTTTCCAAATATTTACCCTCTACGGTATCTACTTTTATCATCTCACCTTCTAGTACATGGAATGGTACTTGTACTACTGCTCCACTCTCTAGTGTTGCTGGTTTTTTACCACCTTGTGAATCGCCTTTGAAGTTTGGAGGAGTTTCTACTATCTTTAGGACTACAGTTTGGGCTATCTCTACAGATATGGCTTTGCCTCCATGAAACAAAATCTCTGCTTCCATACCATCTATCATAAATCCAAAAGTATCTTTGCCTACTTGTTCGTGTAGAAGTCCTATTTGGTCAAATGTAGTAGTATCCATAAATTGAAGCATCTCACCATCATCATATAGATACTGCATAGTCTTTTGTTCTAGTTCTGGGACTTCAAACTTATCTCCTGCGTGGACAGTCTTATCTATAGTCTTGCCAGTAGATAGATTTTTTACTTTCATACGAACAAACGCAGCACCTTTACCAGGTTTTACATGTTGAAAGTCTGTAACTTTATAAGGATTTCCTGTAATCTCTAATCTCTTACCTTTTTTGATGTCACCCATACCTATTGTAGCCATATTATGCTCCTTGAAATTATTATGTGATTATATCCAATAGTTCGTAAAAGTAGATAGTTTGTCCAAATCTATATCTGCACAAAAACAATAAGCTCGGATTTTGTTTGGTATTTTTCTACTTCTACATCTCTCTTTGAATTTTTTGGGCATAGATATTTGGACATAAGAAGATATATATAGATACTCATTTTGTACCTCTATAGACCATTTACCACCTATTACTAGGCTATCTTCTTTGGTGATTTGTTCTCTTTGTGCTGATGATAATAAATATCCCAATTTTTTGAGTGTCAAATCTGTGGCTTTGGCTCTGCTAGAGGCTAGATGGAGCTTGATTATGTGTAGCTCTTTTTGGTGATAGACCATCTCAAAACCCAACTCCAACTGCTCTTTATCATATCGGAGATAATCGAAGCTTCGTCTTATCCCATCTGCATATTGGTCTATCAATAAATCACTAAAATCTTTTCTAAATCTATTTCTCTCATATTTGGGACTGATATTTGTTTCATCTACAAAATATTTATGATTATGTAGGTGTAGATATGCCAAAAGTTCATCTTTTGTATATTTGAGCAGAGGACGGACTAGATTGTGAGTAGGTCTATGGCTTATCTCTTGGAGACCTAGCAGTTCTGATACTCCTGCACCTTTGGTAAATCTCATCAATAGCCACTCCATCTGGTCATTTAACTGATGAGCTGTGAGTAGATTTTGGTACTCATATTTATCTATCAAATCTTCAAAAAACTCATAACGAAAATCTCTAGCACTCTTTTCAAAGTT
>DAOVZV010000296.1 GCA_030634925.1 Sulfurovum sp. | reverse complement strand
GAACGATGGTAGTGTCTATATGGATGGTAGCAGAGATAGCGTCATCAAAGCTCTTAGAGGGAAAAAAGATGAAGCATAAATATACACAAGAAGATTATGAGTTTATGAATAGTCTAAGTGCTGTAATGGCAGAACAGACTCCCAAAAAAAGCCGTATTGTGATATTTTTTTGGTTTTTTACTGTTTTGTTGTTTATATTATGGGCATCTTTGACGCAGATTGATGAGATTACTAGAGGAGATGGCAAGGTTATCGCAAGTGGCAAAAATCAGATGATACAAAACCTAGAGGGTGGTATCGTAAAAGAGATATTTGTGAGTATCGGTGATGAGGTAAGTAAGGGTGATTCATTACTAAAGATAGACAACCAAAAGTCAGAGTCTCAAAGAGGTGCAACACAGATAAAGGCATTGGAACTAAAGGCAAAGATAATCAGACTTACAGCAGAAGCCGAGGCGAAAGACTTTAATGTAAGTGCTGATATAGAGAAACTAAATCCACTACTAATAGAAAATGAGAGAAGCCTATATCTAAGTAGAAAAGGACAATATCTAGCAGGTATCAGAGTACTAGAAGAACAAAAGATACAAAAATCAAATGAGCTACTAGAGATGGAACAAAGAGTAGTATATCTACAGACCTCAGAGAGACTAATCAGAAAAGAGGTCTCTATGACGAGACCTATGGTAAGACAAGGTGTCAAATCAAAAGTAAGCTTCTTACAACTTCAAAGAGAACATAATAAAATCAAACAAGAACTAAACTCAGTCAAACTAACTCTACCTCAAATCAAATCAGCAATAGCAGAAGTAGGTAACAAAATAATAGAAGCAAAAAGCAACTTCTCCAATCAGGCAAAGCAAGAGTTAAATGAAGTGATAGCAGAAGCGATGAGAGTCAAAGAGAGCTTCGATGCACTAGACAATGAAATATCTAGGACACTTGTCAAATCACCTATACGAGGAGTGGTACAAGATATATTTATACACACTCTAGGAGGTGTTATCAAACCAGGAGATGACCTCGTGGAGATAGTCCCAACGGATGAAAATGCACTATGGGTAGAGATAAAAATAAAGCCATCTGATGTGGCATTTATATATCCAAATCAAGAAGCAATAGTTAAATTTTCTGCTTATGATTTTGCTATATATGGAAGTCTAACAGGCAAGATAGTACATATAAGTGCAGATACAATACAAGATAAAAAAGAGAATACATTTTATAGAGTAGATATAAAAACAGATAAAAATCACTTAGGCACAGATAGTAAACCTCTCAAAATCATACCAGGAATGACAGTAAGTGTAGATATTATGACTGGAAAAAAGAGTATAATGGACTATATTCTAAAACCAATACTAAGAGCAAAGCAATATACATTTACAGAGAGATAGTATGGAAATAGTGTTATAATAAATTAAATATGAAGTAATTTTTTGAGTTTTTAGATACTCTTTGTAAGGAATAGTTAGATGGATATAGCGACGGTATTTAAGACGATGATGAAGGGTGTGATAATCTCTCGTAATTCACAAAAGTATGCACAGATGGCACTATTTTTGCTCAATGAAGAGAATTATATCAAGTATGAGGGTATTTTACAAGAGTTGGGTTATGAGCTAAATGGAGAAAATGGGTATTTTTATCTATCCAAATCTGAAGCTTTGAGTAGTGATGAGCTTGATAGATTTGTACATAAGCACAAAGAGGGATTTATGCTTATTGCTATACTCAAACAGCTTATGCCTTATGTGAGGAGTAATTCTGTCATCAAATATACAGAGTTTATAGCAGAGTATGAGCAGAAAAAAGATGCTCTTATGCTTCAGAAGTGGAGATATATATTTGGAGAGAGTGATTTGAAGTCTAGTAGTGAGAAGTTTTTTGAGAAGCTTGAAAAAGAGATGATTATAGAGAAGATAGACAATGATGATAACGATAGCTATAGAGTACTAAATGTCTTGGATTATTATCTATCGTTTTTAGAGAGTGTGGTGTAGTATGCTAAAAAAGATGATATTGGTCAATTCTGCTGAGTTTGACTATTTGGAGATAGATTTAAGCAAAGATTTGTTTTTTGCAGGAGACAATGGGACTGGTAAAACAAGTAGTATTATAGCACTTTTTTATCTCTTTTCTGGAGATAATAATAGCCGTAAATTGGGTATTAGTAGTGATAAAAAGAGCTTCAAAGATTATTATTT
>DAOVZV010000126.1 GCA_030634925.1 Sulfurovum sp. | reverse complement strand
TCTGCTATGATAGCCGACTTGGTCAAAGAAGAGCAGAGAGCTCACGCTATGGCTATTATGGGTGGGACTATCGCTATGAGTTTTGCTGTAGCGATGATTGTCGCTCCTATTGTAGGAGGATATTGGGGAATAGATAAGCTATTCTGGCTTACGGCGATACTCTCGGTGATGGCTATAGGGATATTATTTACTTCTGTTCCTCAACCTCCCAAGATAGTACACTCATATAGCCAAGAGGAGTCTAAGTTTTTTGAAGTATTCAAAGACAAGGCTCTTACACGAATGTATATTACCTTTTTGTTTCACTCTTCTATTATGACTATGGCGTTTTTTATTATTCCTGTTGTTATGACTGAAAGTATAGCAGATGGTGGATTTGGTTGGGAGAAGACGGAGCTTTGGAAAGTCTATTTTCCTGCTATGATATTTGGACTACTTGCTATGGGGCCTGCTGCTGTATTTGGTGAAAAATATGGTAAAGGCAAAGAGATATTTATGATTTCTGTATTTGTGATATTCTTGGGCTTTTTGGCTATGGGTTTTGCTACGACTCCGTGGGTATTTATAGTAGGTGTGGTTCTGTTTTTTATAGGGTTCAATATGTTTGAACCACTTCTACAGAGTTTTGTTGCCAAATTTGCCAAAGTCCACCAAAAAGGTGCAGCTTTGGGAGTGGCGAATACATTTGCATATACAGGTATATTTTTTGGTGGGATACTCGCTGGTTATCTAATGCAACACTACGATAGAGAGACATTAGCGATGGTAGTCTTGGGTATATCTGTATTGTGGTTTATCTGGGTGGCTACTATGCCTAGCCCAAATAACAGAGGAAATGTATATCTGCCACTAGATATATTTGATAGAGATAGAGTATCAGCATTGACTTCTCACGAGGCAATAGTAGAGTCGTATGTCAATGAGACTGAGCATATAGCAGTAGTCAAGTATGACAAAGATATGATAGATGAAGATGAGATTAGAGGAATGTTGAGCTAAAATATGATAAATCAAAAAAATATAGAGCTTTTAGCTCCTGCTGGTAACCTAGAGAAGCTAAAAATAGCATTGAACTATGGAGCTGACGCTGTATATGGAGGGACGAGTACATTTTCATTGCGTATCCGTTCAGGCAAAGAGTTTGATATAGACTCTTATGCAGAGGGTATAGAGTATGCTCATGCTAGAGGCAAAAAGGTATATTGTACTATCAACTCTTTTCCTTTCAATTCTCAACTAAAACTATACGAAAAGCATATATCCAAGATGGTAGAGTTAAAGCCTGATGCCCTCATCATCTCTAGCCCTGGAGTAGTAAAAATGGCTTCAAAATTAGCTCCAAATATCCCATTACACCTATCAACACAAGCAAATGTGATGAATGCTATGGACGCAGAGGTATATTATGATTTGGGAGTAGAGAGGATTATCACAGCAAGAGAGATAAGCCTCAAAGATTGCGAAGCTATCAAGAGGGCTATACCTGATTTGGAATTAGAAGTATTTGTACATGGTTCTATGTGTTTTGCATATAGTGGTCGTTGTCTCATCTCCACACTACAGACAGGAAGAGTCCCAAACAGAGGAAGCTGTGCCAATGATTGCCGTTTCCCTTATGATATATATGCTCACAATAGAGAGAGTGGTACGACATTTAGACTAGAAGAAGATAGCGAAGTAGGCACATATATAATGAATGCCAAAGATATGAATATGGCATCACATATAGACGAAATAATATCATCAGGAGTCATAGACTCACTCAAGATAGAAGGAAGAACCAAATCACCATACTACGCAGGAGTAGTCACCAAAGCATATAGACACGCGATAGATGACTATTATGCAGGTGATTTTGATGATAGTAGATACCAAAGTGAACTAGCCACCACACAAAACAGAGGCTTCACAGATGCCTATCTCACATCTAGACCATTTGAGAGAAATGATACACAATCACATGACTTCACTATCCAAAACGGCACACACCAAGTAGCAGGATTGGTTAGCGAAGATGGCAAAACATGGAGATGCAAAGACAAAACTTGCCTAAATAACTCCGTAGAGATAGTTCTACCAATAGGTGCAACACTAGAAGAGTGTAGAAATGAATATGGAGATATAGACAAAGTAGCAGGAAAATATTGGCTAACACTAAAAAAGATAATATCCACCACAGGTAAAGAGTTTGAGTGCATCCACAGTGGAGACCTAAACGACATTATACTACCAACAACACTACCATCATACACAATTCTAAGAAGAGGAATAGAAGAAGCTTTGGAGAATAAGAAATAGGGTGAGGAATACATTGGTTCACCTGACCTCTTTAACTCTAAAGAATATGAAAATAGTCAATCAAATTATACGAGGAATATAATGTATGAAAAAAAAAATATTTATAAAAGTTATTGTAAAAAAAAATAATATTGCTGTTGAAAAAGATTTTTCTATTAGTGATGCAATAAACCAGATGTATAAAAATAAAGAAGGCACAATAGTTGTCTTGGATAAAAATGAGGTTGTTGGAATCTTAACAGAAAAAGATTTGGTGCAACTGCTAAATAGTAAAACTAATTTAGACCAAGATGTGATAAATATTGCCTATAAAAATATAATTTCCATTAATGAAAATCGTAGATTAGAGTATGCTCTAAATGTATTAATAGATAATCATATAAGAAGATTAGTAATCGTTGATAATGACAACAGATTTGTAGGTTTAGTAACCCAAGAGATGATTATTTCAAATTTTGAAACCGAGTACTACAGAGAAAATTTAAAAGTTATGCAGATAGTCACATCTTTAACTAAAAATATAATAACAATAGATATAGGTAGTGTGCTTGAAGATGCTGTAGAGACTATGTTTAATAATGATATAGGTTCTGTTTTAATCTCTCAAAATTCTAAAATAGTTGGTATAGTAACCGAAAGGGATTTAGTCTATCTTGCTACCAAAAAGATGGGACCATCTACTCCAGTCAAAGAGATAATGCACTCTCCAGTAATCTCTGTAGGTTTGAATGATTATATTGAAGAGATTATCGAGATGATGCGAACAAAAAATATTCGTAGAGTTTTAGTCAAAGATCTCTCTGGTAATGATTTATGTGTCATGGGGACAAGAGATATTGTAAAAAATCTTAAAGGTACTTTTGGATTATTTATGGAAACAAAACTAAAATATACAAAAGAGGCTCTAAATAATATTAATGAGATTATATTTGAACTATATAAAAATCCTGATTCAGATTTATTAATTCAGTGGGTAAATAAAAATACATTAAATCGCTATGGAAACAATATCATTGATAAACCCATCTCTACATTGGTAAAAGAGGAAAAATTAGATTTACTCTTAAATGAACTTAACAAACATAGTCAAGTAATTGATTATAATTTAGATATAGGAGAATATAGCTATAGAGTCTCAATAAACAATAGTCACTCTTCAGATACTATTCTTTTAGTTTGTAAAGATATTACAAGAATCAAAGAGTTAGAAAATGAGGTAAAAGAGCAACAGATAATTTTTGAAAATATTTTTGAGAAATCATCTGATGGAATTCTTCTTATTGAAGATAATAAAATTATTGACTGCAATGAATCTATTTTAAAAATATTAGAGAAGAGTAATAAAAGTGAGATTGTTGAGCTTAATCCTTCACAGTTATTTTTCAAAGATAATCTTAATGAATTGATGTCAAGTATTTTAAAAGATGGTTATTATACTTTTGAATGTGTTAGGTCTAAAGCAAATGGAGAAGAGTTATGGTTAGATGTAGTTGGTACAAAAATAGTACAAAATTCAAAAGATATTATTCATGCAGTTTTTAGAGATATAAGTGAGAAAAAGAGAGTTGAATATGAGTTAGAAGAGTTAAATAAAAGTTTAATATTAAGAGTGGAAAAAGAGGTTAATAAAAATAGAGAAAAAGACAAACTTATGCTTCAACAAAATAGACTTGCTCAAATGGGAGAGATAATCAGTATGATAGCACATCAATGGAGACAGCCATTAAATAACTTATCAATATTAATCCAAACTATTAGTATTAAATATTTAACAGGAAAGTTAAATGATGAGCTTGTAGAGTCTTTTAATGTAAACAGTAATAAACATATACAAAATATGTCTAAAACTATTGATAATTTTAGAGACTTTTTTAAACCAGAAAAAGAAAAAATAGAATTTTGCTTAAAAGATAGCATAAGAGAAGCTTTAGGTATTGGAAAATCTATGTTTGAGAACAATGAAATAAAAATTGTATTTAATAATAATGATGAAGAGTTTTTAACTAATGGTTACCCAAATGAGTTGAGCCAATCTATCTTAAATATTTTAAATAATGCAAAAGACGCTTTTATAGACAATGATATAGATAGTAGAAAGATAGAGATAACTATTCATCGTGATAATGATACAATTGTTATGTTAATTATTGACAATGCAGGTGGTATTCCTAGTGATATCATTGATAAAATATTTGACCCATATTTCTCAACAAAAGAGGAGAAAAATGGTACAGGACTTGGACTTTATATGAGTAAAATAATTATCCAAGAACATTTTGCTGGAAAGCTAAGTGCATCAAATGAAAAAGATGGTGCAGTGTTCAAGATAGAGCTAGGAGGGATTTAATCTACTTGGGTCGTCCAATAAAAAAGTTTATCCAAGGTTTAGTACTGATGATAAACTAAAATCAAATAAATTTTAGGGGTCAGTCGCCACGTTAAAAAAAACTTAACAATGATACCAATAGTAACACTTTTTAGGGTTAATTACTCATTAGAATTACCCTCGCTTTGTCCATAGTTTTTATCATACTTCTTATTATTTTTATAGAGT
>DAOVZV010000331.1 GCA_030634925.1 Sulfurovum sp. | reverse complement strand
TAAGAAGACAAACCACGCTTGACTAACCGAGTCTAATATATAAAAAGCAACTGGACCCATCACGGGAAGCTGTGGGTCAAATAGAGATATGGCTGCTACTCTAAAAATCTCCATATGATTGACCAGGGCGATAAATATAATCAACTCTTGTGAAAACCTATGTTGCATCATCAGTGATATAAGGGCTATATCAATAAACGCCAATAAGAATATCCATATAAAAAAGGCAATTCCTAGAGCTACTTCGCTTGATTTGACAAATGAAGATATGAAAAATGCTATACCCAAAAATGCTGATGATAGTGCAAATAGCAGTCCCGTATATAAGAAAAATATACTCCACGGTATCTCAGCTCCCTTGAACGCTCCGTATATCACAGCGATAATCATAGCAAATATTACGGGGATATAGACTGTGATAAATCTGCCTATGATTTTGCCCCAGTAGTATTGAGATAGGGATATTGGGAATGATAACATATACTCCAATATATGGTTGTCTCTATCGCCTGAGATTGACCTAACGGTAGTGATGAGGATAAATATCGGTAATATGACGATTGTGATTTGGATATACATAAGCAGAAGCCTACTTAATCCACTAAATCCCATCACTTGTGACTCTGTGACTCCTGCTATAGAAAACAGAGCGATAAGCCCTCCAAAGACTAGTGAATATACTATAAACCACTTTGCTCGTAGGGACTCTTTTAAATCTAGGTATGCTATTAGAAATAGTTTTTTCACTTTGGTTCACCTCTCTTGTCTGATACGATTTGTCCAAAATCCATATAGATTTGTCTATTTACCAACTCCTCTACCTCTTCTAGTCTATGGGTGACAAAAAGCAGTATCTTCTCATCTTCATTTTGTTTGAGAAGTCTATAAAAATCATCTCTTGCTTTGGGGTCTAGGTTGGCTGTTGGCTCATCGTATATGATAATATCACTCTTTTTGGCTAGGCTGATGGCTATTAGCATTTTTTGTTTCATACCACCACTAAGCTTGAAAAATGACTTATACATATTGGCTTTTATATCTAGTTTCATCTCATTTGCATAGTGCATTATGAGTTCTCTATCTACCTTTGCACCGATACTAATATACTGCATTAGCTCATGTATATTTAGCTTGATAGGAGGTGGAAGTTGTGGTACGAAACTAATCTGTTCTAGCACTTTTACTCTATCTTTGATGGGGTCAAGTCCATCTATAGTTACACTACCCATATCAGGGTGATAATAACCCAAGATAGAACGGATAAGAGTTGTTTTACCAGCTCCATTTGCACCCATTAGGGCGATAGCTTCGTTTTTGTTGAACTCACAATTGATACTGTCAAGTGAAGTGTGTGAGCCAAATTTTTTCGTAAGATTGTTTATTTTTATCATTTTTATACCAAACTTTTTAATCTAAAATCAAAACTAAGAGCGTCTTCGTGGCATACATCTATACATCTACCACACAGAGTACAATCAGCACCAGTTATATATTGGTTTGTAATACTTTTTTCGTCTATCTGCTTTTTGTATTTGGCTTTTGTTATCTCCAATACTTGTGGCTCAAAACAGACATCGTGACATACCATACAGCTATCACAGTTATCATTCCACTCTACTCTCAAAGCAGATACTCGTCCTATCATTCCGTAAGTCGTGCCTATTGGACATATATAAGTACACCATGCACGGCGAGAGAAAAAGACCTCAAAGCCCAAAACTACTACTAGCCATATCATAGATAGACTCCAACCATAAGCTACAAATCTGCTCATAATTCCTACTATATTGAGAGTCTCAAAGACCAAATATCCACTAG
>DAOVZV010000139.1 GCA_030634925.1 Sulfurovum sp. | reverse complement strand
TTTTATAACTTTTACTCATAATTTATCCCTTTTTATTTGTTCTTTTGTGCTATCTCTTGCTTGGCAAAAGCGATAAGTCCACCTGCATCTACTAGTTCTTGCATAAATGCTGGAATAGGAGTAAACTTATATCTTTTTGCTTGTGTGATATTGATGATTTCCCCTGCATCCATATCTACTCTAACCGTATCTCCCTCTGCTATCTCGGCTGACTCTGGAAGCTCAAATATAGGTAGTCCCATATTGAATGCATTTCTATAAAATATCCTTGCAAATGTAGGAGCTATAACAGCACTAACACCTGCTGACTTCAGAGCTATTGGAGCATGTTCACGACTAGAACCACAACCGAAGTTTTCACCTGCTACGATAATATCACCCTCACTCATCTTGGATACAAACTCTGGGTCTGCGTCCTCCATCACATACTTAGCCAACTCTTTTGGGTCACTTGTATTGAGGTATCTAGCTGCGATAATCAAATCAGTATCTATATTGTCACCAAATTTCCAAACTTTACCTTGCAAATTAATCCTTTAAGAAGAGAGACGAACTCTCTTTAAATTTCGATAATTATAGCCAAAAAAATGAAATTTGACAAATTTACCATATCTATCACCATCAAATATCAGATAAAAGCCCTTTTGTATAAACTATATCTGATTTTATCTGATTTTTGAGAAGAGTAAGAGAGTCAAACTTTTGATTGTCTCTTATAAATGATACAAATCTTATCTCTGCTACTCCACTCACTTCTCCTATATCTCTATCTAATATATGACTCTCTACAGCATAATAGCCATCTGTACTCTCTCTGTGTCCCAAAAAGCTCACACTATCATACCATATACCATCTATATTGGTATGAGTAGCATATACTCCATCTTTGGGTAGTTGATACTCTTCTATAGATAGATTGATAGTAGCAAACAGCTCTTTTTTGCCTATACCTTGACCTCTGATTATATCACCTTGTATAGTATATCTTCTGCCTAGTAGATTATTTGACATATCTATATTGCCATCTCTTAGATATGATTTGATAGTCCTTGAATGTATAGGAATATCTTCATAACTCACCTCATCTACTATTATCACCTCTTTTTCATATAGTTGTCGTAGTATATTGGCATCACCTAGTTTATCTCTACCAAAACGAAAATCATATCCTACAACTATACTCTCCAAATAGGGGAAATCTACCTTTAGCTTCTCTACAAAATCAAAAGGTGTAAGCTCTTTGATAATATCAAAATGATAAAAACAGCAAACTCTTGATGTATATAAAGAACGCTTATATCCAGCAGTTAAAAGACCACAATTTCTCTCTATTATCACAAGTGCATCAGCTTTTGCTTCTAATCTCTTGTGGGCTATGTGCATTCCATCAAATGAGCCTATGGCTATAGACTTTATCATATTCTCAACTACCTGATTTTACAAAATGATACAGATACTCTTGATTACCCTCTTTGCCCTGTATCTTTGATTGTGCTTGATACTTCAGAGTCCAACCCAATACAGATGCCTTTACCTCAAATTCCTCTTTGCGTCTTGCTATCGCATCCATATCCAATACCACACCCTTGTTGTCTCTTTTGGTATCTTTACCTACTTCAAACTGTGGCTTGTAGAGTATGACTATATAACAACAACTGAGCCTATTTATATAATCTATGATATGCAAAATAGATATAAAAGATACATCACAGCTAACTATATCAAAAGGCATATCAGTTTTGAAGTCTCTAATATCAGTCTGTTCAAACAGAGACAACCTATCATCATTTCGTAGAGATATATGCAGTTGATTTTTGCCAACATCTACACAATCAATAGATTTGACACCTTTTTCTAGTATTATCTGTGCAAATCCACCTGTACTAGAGCCTATATCCAATGCCCTCTTGTCTGCAAAATCAATAAGGTATTCATCTAAGAAACTCTCTAACTTACGCCCTGCCCTACTTACATAGAACTTCTCATCTTCTACACTTACGGTAGAGTCTTTGTCTATCTTTGTAGATGCTTTGGCTACTTTGCCATTGACTGTAACCAGACCTGCTTTGATAGCTTCATTGGCTCGATTACGACTCTCAAAATAACTCTCTTCTACCAAATATTTATCTAGTCTCATTGTATTCTTTCTACTTAAAATTTAATCAGATTGTATCGTAAAATATTAAAACATTTCTATCAACGATTTTTGCTATAATACGCACCACTAAATCCAAGGAACTCCAATGGCACTAATAGACCTCTTTAATATCAAAAAACAGTACGACATCAAACTTCTACTAAATAATGTAGATTTCCATCTCAACAAGGGTGAAAGAGTGACTATAGTCGGACAAAATGGTTGTGGTAAATCTACCTTGATGAAGATTATTATCGGAGATGAGTTACCCACCGAGGGCAAGAGAGTAGTCAATAACTCTGTACATATAGAGATGTTGGCTCAACAACCAATATTTGAAGACCACCTATCTGTCCGTGAAGCCATACTCAACGAACTAACACAACTCAAAGAGGCAAAAGATGAATATGATAGCCTATCTCTCAAAGTAGCAGATGACTTTGACAATAACGAACTACTAAAGAAACTAGAGAAAGTAAGTACATTCCTAGACCACCACAACGCATGGAACTTAGATGATAAGATAGAGAGGATTATGCAAGAGTTCCACCTCAAAGATTATGAAAACCGTCCTGTAGTATCTCTATCAGGAGGAGAACAAAGGCGTGTAGCACTAGCTTCACTCATACTCAAAAAACCTGATGTATTGTTGCTAGATGAGCCTACTAACCATTTGGATGTATATATGGTAGAGTTCCTAGAAGAGATACTTCTCAAAGAGAACTTTACACTGCTTTTCATATCTCACGATAGGCACTTTATAGATAGCATAGCCACAAGAGTAGTAGAGGTAGATAACCAAGAACTCATCAGCTACACAGGTGGATATATGAACTACCTAGAACAAAAAGAAGCACGAATGCACTCACTCCAAAAAGGACACGAAAATCTACTAAGACGACTCAAACAAGAAGAAGCATGGCTAGGAAAAGGAGTCAAAGCCAGAGAAAAACGAAACCAAGGACGCAAAAAAAGAGTATTTGAACTCAGAGAAGAGGCAAAACACAACCCTACCCTAATCCGAAAAATGATGGTAGAACTAGAGAGAGAAAAAAAGCACTTCAATAGAGAAGAGGGAGTATCACGCAAGAAAATGCTATTTGAATTAGAAGATATGAGCTATAGTGTCCCAAACAAAAATCTAATATCAAACCTCTCTACAAGAGTACTCCAAAAAGACAAGATAGCCATAGTAGGTATCAATGGAGCAGGTAAATCGACACTCCTAAAACTAATGCTAGGTCGTATCAAACCAGATAAAGGAGTCATAAAACAAGGTGATTTTGAGATAGGATACTTCGACCAACATAGAGAGATGCTAGATAATGACAAAACCCTAATAGATACATTTTGTCCAGATGGAGGAGACCAAATAAGCGTACAAGGTGTAGTATTTCATGTCTATGGATACCTCAAATCATTTCTATTCCCAAAAGAGTTTTTGGACAAAAAGGTAGGAATGCTAAGTGGTGGAGAGAAAAACCGTGTAGCCCTAGCCCTACTACTATCGAAAAAAGTAGATTGTCTCATACTAGATGAGCCAACCAATGACCTAGATATTCAAACCATCAATATACTAGAAGAGAAACTCATCAACTTCGCAGGAGCTGTAATCTTCGTCTCTCACGATAGATACTTCATAGACAAAATAGCATCCAAACTATTTATATTCAAAGGCAACGGAGTAGTAGAAGAGTCATACCAAACATATAGCCAATACCTAGATATAGAAAAAGATATGAAAGCACTAGAAAGCCTAGAAAAAGAGGTCAAAACATCCACACCAAAAGAGGTCAAAAAGCAGACAAAGCAAACCAAACTAAGCTACAAAGAACAAAGAGACTACGACATCCTACCACAAGAGATAGAAGATTTAGAAGATAAGATAAAAGAGATAAACAAATGCCTATACGACCCAAAATGCTATGAAGAAAAAGGCTTAGTAACATTGAGCGAAGAGCTATCACAAACAGAAATCATATATGAAGAGAAGATGGATAGATACTTGGAAGTAATGGAGATTTTTGAGGATTTGGAGTAACTATATAATACTATTGATTAATATATAAAAATTTAAACTTATTATAAAAAAGAAATGTATAATAATGTGTTTATAAAACTAAAGGAAAAATATGATAAAAGTAAAATATATAGCTCTAGTATTGATAAGTATAGCCTTCTATGGCTGTGGTGGTGACTCTACTGATGGAACTACTTCAGGTATTGGTAGTAACTATACATCAGAAGATATAGTGAGTAGAGATGTAATAAATATAGGTAAAGATATGGTTAAAGAGCTTTGTCAAAAACAAGAAGAATTTACATTTAAAGATTTAATTGTAAAAGAAGTCTCAAGAGATACAACTTGTTCTACTTACGAAACTATAAACCCATCTGTTTCTTGTCTATTTATAGATGAAAATGAAGTATATGAGATGAACAATATAGATGAAACTTCATTAGGTACTCTTGTTACTTGTGTTCTAGCAT
>DAOVZV010000123.1 GCA_030634925.1 Sulfurovum sp. | reverse complement strand
TATGAGCAGCTTTTGCAACTCTCAATTGTTCTAGTATAATCTCTTTAGTCATAAAAAATCCTTTTATCTCTTGTATTATGATTTTACCAAAAGAAACCAATACTTTATCTAAAATATATAATAAAACTTAATAAATAACTATCTTATAACTAAATATAAAAACAGTTATTCATTAACATTATACTACTATTTTGTTATAATATCATTATGAAAAAAATAATCCTAACCCTAATACTATCGACAACACACATATTTGCTCTAAATACTATAGTTAGTATTTTACCTCAGCTCACATTTGTACAAGCCATCGGAGGGGACAAAGTCAATACTTCCCTTATGGTACAAATAGGAGTCTCACCACACACTTACGAACCAAAACCATCACAAATGGTAGATATTTCAAAAGCTGATATATATTTTGCGATAGATGTAGAGTTTGAAGATGTATGGCTACCAAAGTTTGAGAGTATCAATCCCAATATGGCTATTGTAGATTTGGCAGACGGCATTGCAAAAATCAGCTCAAAGCAAGAAGAGTGCAAAGGAGATGACCACGACCATCACCATCACGCAGGAGACGACCCACATATCTGGACATCTCCAGCCAATGTAGAGATTATAGTCAAAAATATATACAAAGCCCTAAGCAAAGCAGACCCATCAAATGGAGAGTATTATAGGCTAAACCTAGAGAAATATTTGGCAAAGATAAGATATACACACCACCAAATCACAGCCATACTCTCTGTATTAGATAATAATAATAAGTTTATGGTATTTCATCCATCATGGGGATATTTCGCTAGAGATTATAATCTAATCCAAATAGCTGTAGAGATAGAGGGTAAAAAACCAAAAGCCAAAGAGCTGATAAATCTACTCAAAGAGGCAAAAAAAGATAAAATAAATGCTATATTTACACAACCAGAGTTTTCTGATAGTGTAGCAAAGATTATATCAAAAGAGCTAAGTATCCCTGTAATAAAAGTAACTCCATTAGCACCTAATTGGTCTGATAATCTCATTAAGATAGCCAAAGCTATAGCCAATAGAGAGTAGATATGAGTGTTATTGAAATATCTCATCTATCTTTTGCTTATGAGAAGCAGATTATACTTGAAGATATAAATCTAGTTATAGAAGAGAGAGACTTTTTGGCGATAATTGGACCAAATGGTGGTGGTAAATCAACTCTACTCAAACTAATACTAGGGATAAATACCTTCAAAGATGGAGAAATATCTATACTATCTCAAAAACCTAGCACAAATCTAGGACAAGTAGGATATGTCCCACAAAATACAAATATAAATGTAGATTTTCCTATCAAAGTAATAGAAGTAGTACTAATGGGACACAATGGAGGCAAAAGACCTCTTTGGGGATATGGCAAAGATGAGATGATGTGTGCTATGGGTGTATTGGAACAAGTAGGAATGAGTGACAAAGCCCATACAAAGATAGGCTCACTATCAGGAGGACAGAGACAAAGAGTGATGATAGCTCGTGCATTGTGTGCAAATCCTCAAATACTTATATTGGACGAACCCACATCAAGCATAGATACATCAGGACAAAAAGAGATATATCAACTCCTCAAAAGACTAAATAGAGATATTACAATCATAGTAGTAAGTCACGATATTTCTGTGATTTTGGAGTATGCTACTAGAGTAGCCCATATCAACAAGAGACTATCATATCACGATATATCAAACAAAAAACATACATTTCATACACACGACAAAAAAGAGCATTTTTGCGAAGTAGAGCTTTTGGAGATGTTGGGAAGTGATAATTGTAAAGAGTGCAAAGATATGGATTGTCAATGGAGTGATATAAAATGGAGTAGTATAAAATGATAGAAGCTTTAGAGTTTGAATTTATGCAACATGCTATATTAGCAGGTATATTAGTAAGCTTTGCTTCTGGTATTATAGGCTCACTTATAGTAGTCAATCGTATGGTATTTCTAGCAGGTGGTATCGCTCATACATCTTATGGTGGTATCGGATTGGCTGTATATATGGGATTTCCTATATTTTTGGGTGCATCTATATTTGCTGTCGCTGCTGCATTGCTTATAGCTATGCTCACTCTACACAAACGGCATAGAATGGATACATTTATAGGTCTTATATGGGCTGTGGGTATGGCTATTGGTGTGATATTTATAGACCTCACAGATGGTTATAATGTAGATTTGATGAGTTATCTATTTGGTTCGATATTGGCTGTAAGTAGAGAAGACTTATACTTTATGGCTGTTTTACTAGGTATTATATTATTTGTAATTGTATTTTGGTATAGAGAGATATTAGCCGTATCTTATGATAGCCAATATGCTAGTATAAGAGGTATAAATGTCAAGTTTTTTTATACTTTGATATTGATATTATCTGCTTTGACTGTAGTAATAGCCATCAAGGTAGTAGGACTAATACTGGTTATTGCTATGCTTACTATTCCTGTATATATAGCAGAAAAATTAAGTAATTCTCTACTATCTATGATGTTTTTGTCTGGTATTATAGCTACTGTATTTACACTTTTGGGATTGTGGCTATCATATACATACAATCTCACATCAGGGGCTTCTATTATTATAGTATCTGCTATATCTTTGGGCATATTTTTGATACTTTATAGGCAAAAATAGATATAATACAAAAAAAGGGATAAAATTATGAAAAACATAATATTGATGATACTGCTTTTTAGTACACTTATATTTGCCAATTTCACAAGAGACAAAGGGATTGTATTTGACAAAAATAGTAGATTACAGTGGCAAGATGAGTATGGAGACAACAATAATAGTGCCAAATTTGGTACTTGGGAAAGTGGCGTAAAGTACTGTAAAAATCTCAACCTAGAGGGAAAAGGGTGGAGATTACCAACGAGAAAAGAGTTGATAGATATAGTAGATTACTCTACATTTGAAAATAGTATAGATAAAATCTTTCAAAATACTATTACATTTTTCTACTGGACAAATACAAGCCATGCCAAATTCAAAAGCAACGCATGGCGTGTAAGCTTCAATTCTGGCTATAGTAACTACTCAAACAAACAAGGAAATAGCAATATTAGATGTACAAGAGAGTCACATTAGCAGATAAAAGCAACCTCTTATATGTTTTTTAATAAAATTATAAACTAATTATCAGATGGAGAGACTATATTAATGATTAAAAAAAGTAAAAAAATTATCGTTGCAGGTTTTGTGACAACTATGATAACGGCTTATCTATTTGGCTCTTTCGCACAAGCAGACACATCTACAAATAGCTCTGCCAAAGATAAGCTAGAGGCATATATCAAATTTACGCAGATACTCAATGTAATAGAGAGTCAATATGTAGATGATATAAATATATCCACTTTGATAGACAAAGCCCTCAAAGGTCTTATGTCAAATCTCGATGCACACTCATCATTTATGGATACAAGTGACTATACAGCATTATCTGTACAGACCAAAGGTGAGTTTGGAGGATTAGGCATATCTATTGGTATGAGGGATGGTGCATTGACTGTTATCGCTCCACTCAACGGTACTCCAGCAGACAAAGCAGGAGTAAAAGCCAAAGATATTATACTCAAAATAGACAATACATCTACTATGGGTATGAGTATAGATGACTCTGTCAAGCTGATGAGAGGTAAACCAAAAACATCTTTGGTACTCACAATCATCAGAAGAAATGAGCCTAAACCACTCAAGATAAAAATAGTCCGAGATATTATCGAAATTCAATCTGTATATACTAAGACCATAGAAGACAAAATACTATATATACATGTCACTTCTTTTGACAAAAAAGTAGTAGATGGTGTAAAAGAAGCTATGCAAAAGCACCCAAAGATAGATGGTATAATAATGGATTTGAGAAACAACCCAGGAGGACTTCTTGACCAAGCTGTAGGATTGGTTGATTTGTTTATCAAAGATGGTCTTATAGTTAGCCAAAAAGGTAACAATCCAGAGGAGAATATAGAGTATTTTGCTCACAAAAAAGATAGTAATACCAAAACTCCTATGGTAGTCCTAGTAAATGGTGGTTCTGCATCAGCATCAGAGATTGTATCAGGTGCATTGCAAGACTTCAACCGTTCTATCATTATCGGAGAGAAGACATTTGGCAAAGGCTCAGTACAGAGTGTAATGGCAATAGACAAAAATGAAGCATTGAAGCTTACTATCGCAAGATATTATCTGCCAAGTGGTAGAACTATACAAGCTGTTGGTGTCACACCAGATATAGAGATACATCTAGGCACAATCAAAGTAGAAGAAGACCCATTGGTTCTAAAAGAGAGAGACCTCAAAAAGCACTTGGAGAGTGAGCTAATCAAGATAGACTTAGAAAATGGTATCAAAAGTGAAACCAATACTACAGCAGAAGACAACAACGAGACAAACAATACAATCATCACAAAGACGCAACTATATAATGATGCTCAACTCAAAAGTGGTGTAGATATACTAAAAGCACTGATAATTACAAACAAAGGAAGACGATAATGCAAGAGAATACTCTAACAAGACAATCATTAGTATATGAGGGTAAAGCCAAAAAAATCTGGACTACAGAAGATGAGACACTATATATATCAGAGTTCAAAGATGATTTGACAGCTTTCAATGGAGAGAAGAAATCTAGTGAAGAGGGTAAAGGGGCGTTGAACAACAAAATCTCTACAGAGCTTTTTAAATTTTTAAATACAAAGGGAGTTCCTACTCATTTTGTGGATATGCTAGATGATAATCTTATGCTTCACAAAAAAGCAGAAGTGATATATATAGAAGTGATAGTTAGAAATATCGCTACAGGAAGTCTAAGTAGAAACTTGGGTATTGAAGATGGCAAGATACTACCATTTACACTTGTAGAGTTTGATTATAAAAATGATGAACTCGGGG
>DAOVZV010000136.1 GCA_030634925.1 Sulfurovum sp. | reverse complement strand
TGTCCAACCCAAAATCATCGTTTGTGGAGCTTCGGCTTATGCTAGAGAGATTGATTTTGCCAAGTTTAGAGAGATAGCTGACGAGGTTGGTGCTATATTGTTTGCTGATATTGCTCATATTGCAGGTCTCGTTTGTGCAGGTGAACATCCTAGTCCATTCCCTTATGCTGATGTAGTAACTACTACTACTCATAAGACTCTTGCAGGTCCTAGAGGTGGGATGATTATGACCAATGATGAGGCTGTAGCCAAAAAAATAAACTCTGCTATATTCCCAGGTATTCAAGGTGGACCACTAGTTCATGTCATCGCTGCTAAAGCAGTTGGGTTCAAGTATAACCTAAGTGATGAGTGGAAAGTACATGCAAAACAGGTAAAAGTAAATGCGTCCAAACTAGCAGAAGTATTGGTAGCTCGTGGGTATGATGTCGTATCTGGTGGTACTGATAATCATCTTGTGCTTGTATCATTCTTGGACAAAAGTTTCTCTGGCAAAGATGCTGACTTGGCATTGGGTAGGGCAGGTATCACTGTAAACAAAAATACAGTCCCAGGGGAGACTAGAAGTCCGTTTGTGACATCTGGTGTGCGTATCGGTTCTCCTGCTCTTACTAGTAGAGGAATGAAAGAGGGTGAATTTGAGATTATAGGTAACAAAATAGCAGATGTTTTGGACAATATCGAAGATGAAGCACTACATTTAGCTATCAAAGAAGAGATGAGAATTTTGGCACAAGATTTTGTAATTTATGAGAAATCTATATACTAGTATAGTTTAATATGCTTTAATATAAATAAATATGATATAATCAGTTCAAATCAAAAATGGAGACTTGAACTGATGAATGACCATAATCTTGAAGATATAATTGTACAACCAAATGAGCCTCAAGGAAATACTGCCAAAAGCTTTTTAACTATCATTGCCCTTGCTATTGTTGTATTGATTGTAGGTATTATACTTACAAAAACACTAATCAAAAACTCAGAAGATGAATCACTATCTATTGAACAAAACTATAGCGATAATGTATCTTCTGATTTGGATTTGGAAAAAAATGATGAGCTTGATGATATAGACAAAGAGTTATCATTGTCCAATATTATAGATGATGAGCCGAGTACTCCTCCTATAGATAGTGACAAAAGTGAAAAGGTAGCAAAATCTACAATCAAAACTGTAGATGAGTCTAAACCAAGCAAAAAAGTAGAAGATAATAGTCCAGCAGTCTATGTCCCATCTATGAAAAAAGTCAAAATACCAGAATCGAGATATACAGAACCAGAACCAACATACAAAAAACCAAAAGCTGTAACTCCTATAGCACAAGGTAATTTTTATATCAAAGTAGGTGCTTATACCAAGCCTATTAGTAGTAGATTTTTATCAGTTATCAAAAATAATGGATTTAGATACAAAATTACATCTCCATCTAGCAGTGGTCTCAAAAAGCTTTTGATTGGACCATATAATAGTCGTGCATCGGCAAATAGTGCATTAAATCAAGTCCAAGACCGTATCAATAAAAATGCCTATATCGTAAAGCTATAGATTATGATATACAAATGTACACTTTTTGACCAACTTACACCTGTGGCTTTATATGGAAGACTAAAAGAGGTCTTTCCAGATGAGATTAGTATGCTTTTTGAGAGTGTAGTCAATACTAGCGATGGTAATTTCTCTTTTATCACTATTGGAGCGATAGAGAGATTGAGCTACAAAGACAAAACTACCACACATATAGACCAAAATGGCAACTCAAATATATTGGATTTAGACCCTTTTGAGTTTTTGCAAAATTATTATAGAAATATAGACCAAGACGAGTATAAAAAGAGAGCCAATGAAGTTGGATTTTCATTTGTAGATGGGTTTATTGGATTTATTGGTTATGATATGGTTAGAGTGTTTGAACCTGTACTTCAAGATAGTATGGATGATTTATTAGACCCATTGGCTACTCCTGATTTGGATTTGGTGCGTCCCAAAATCATATTGGCATACTCTCATAAAACTGCCAAACTCACGATGATACTCAATGATGAGTCTATGAGTGATGGACTAGAAAAGATAGAAAATATACTAGAAGCCAAATCAACTCCTATGCCGATTGAGCCAGTGGTACTAGATGGTGAGGGTGAGTTTAGTATAGATGAGGAGAGATTTAAATCTCTAGTATTGGAATCCAAAGAGAATATCAGAGCAGGTGATATATTTCAGCTACTAATATCCAATAGATATACTCAAAAAGGTTCTATAGACCCACTATCTTTTTATAGAGTATTGCGTTCAAAAAATCCATCTCCTTATCTATTTTTACTGGATTTTGAGGAGTTTTCTATATGTGGTTCTAGTCCAGAGGTGATGGTTCGTCTAAGTGATGGAGAGATACTTTTGCGTCCGATAGCAGGTACACGCAAAAGAGGTAAAAATGCTCAAAGAGACAAAGAGCTTGAACATGAGATGCTAAATGACCCAAAAGAGTGTGCAGAACATCTAATGCTCATAGACTTAGGACGCAATGATGTAGGACGAGTAGCACAGACTGGCACAGTAGAAGTGACTGATATGATGAGAGTAGAGAAGTACTCTCATGTGATGCACATGGTATCAGATGTAGTAGCCACACTAGAAGATGACAAAGATATGTTTGACCTCTTCAAGGCTACATTTACAGCAGGTACGATGACTGGTGCACCCAAAATAGAAGCTATGAAACTTATAGCCCAATATGAGGGACTCAAAAGAGGTTTCTATTCAGGAAGTGTGGGTTATTTCTCTTTTGATGGTAATATGGATTCAGCTATTACAATACGGACATCACTTATCAATAAAGATAGCATCACTCTACAAGCAGGAGCAGGGATTGTAGCTGACTCTATTCCCAAATTAGAATACCTAGAGGTCAAAAATAAGCTAGGTGCATTGTTGGCTACTCTCAAAGAGATGCAGAAGATATAAACCTCCACTTCACTATTTACCAATATAGGCTATACTCCATTTATATTAAATAAAAAGGTAAATAGATGAATTTAGAATTAACAATAACTCCCATAGAAGATATAAAAGCAGATGTGGAGATTATTATCGTAATAGATAATGACCTCAATCACCGTTTTGTAAAAGACAAAAAATTACTCAAAAAGGCTGGTTTTGGTGGAGAACAAGATGAGACTTGTCTTCTCGTCGGTGTGGATAGATTGTATGTTGGTTCATCATCTCTAGCAGGAACTCCGATACGAACAGCAGCAGCAAAAGCTATCAAAGCCCTCAAAGGTACTAGCTACAAAAATATCAAAGTAGCCACATATCTTGTAGGTCAAAAGTGTACCAACTCATTGCGTACAATGGTAGAGGGCTTTATTTTGGGTGGGTATAGTTTTGATAACTATAAAAGCAAAAAATCCAAAAAAGAAATCAAAGAAATTATCATATCACTAGATGAGTATAGCCAAAGAGTAGTAGATATACAAAAAGTATCTTCATTGATAGAAAAAGCACAAATATTAGCAGATGCTACCAACTTTACAAGAGATATTGTCAATACTACTCCTGCTGATTGTTATCCAAAAGTGATGGCAGATATAGCAGAGGCATTGGCAGAAGAGAATGGTATGGAGTGTAATATCCTCAAACCAAAAGAGCTAAAAAAACAAAATATGAATACACTTTTAGCAGTGGCAAGGGCATCTGTACATACTCCTAGAGTGATACACCTAACATATAAACCTCAAAATCCAAAATTCGTAATAACACTTGTCGGAAAAGGACTCACTTATGATAGTGGTGGATTGAGCTTGAAACCTGCTGATTATATGGTGACTATGAAATCAGACAAGAGTGGTGGTTGTGCAGTATTGGGTATTATGAAAGCCGTATCAGAGATGAATTTGGAAGTAGAAGTACACGGATTTGTAGGTGCTGTAGAAAATATGATAGGTGGAGATGCCTATAAACCAGATGATGTATTAGTAGCCAAAAATGGCAAGACAATAGAGATACGAAATACAGACGCAGAGGGTCGTTTGGTATTAGCAGATACTCTTTGCTATGCCCAACAAGAGGTAAAAGCAGATTATATATTTGACTTTGCTACTTTGACTGGTGCATCTGTTGTGGGAGTAGGACATTACACATCTAGCGTAATGGGACAAAGTGAAAAGACCAAATCATTTGTAGTAGATATGGCAAAGCGTTCAGGTGAATTGGCTACAGCACTTGATTTTAATCCATATCTCAAAAAGACAATCAAATCAGAGATAGCAGATATGTCTAATATATCAAACACTAGATACGGTGGAGCTATCACAGCAGGACAATTCCTATCAGAGTTTATAGACAAAGACCATATAGAAAATTGGGCACACATAGATATAGCAGGACCTGCATTTGTAGAACACGAATGGGGAGAAAATCCACACGGAGCGAGTGGAGCAGGTGTGAGAATGATGGTCAAATTGATAGAAAACTTGGCTAGTGGATTGCATTAGTCAAAAAGGTAGGGTTGGCTTTAGCCAACCTCTCCACTAATATACAACCATCTACTATATATTTTCAAAAATCTACTCTTTTCATATAGTTCTCCTGATGATAGGTTGGCTTTGAATGTGACAAATGCTTCATCTTTTTTATCTATATATTCTACTATCTCTAAGCCCAAAAATTGTGTTTCTTTGGAGAATA
>DAOVZV010000344.1 GCA_030634925.1 Sulfurovum sp. | reverse complement strand
TGAATGAGCTTCTCATTCCTAGTATGGTTCGTACGGAGTTGAGATTGTGTAGCTCTTTGAAGTGGATAGACCTATCGAAGTAGTGGATATTCTCATCTAGTGATAGATTGTCACAGATATATTTGAGTGGTGTGCCATTTTTGGCAGGTTGTAACTCATCTCCGTGTAGTGATAGGGATATTCCGTGATGGTTTAGGTATTTTGCCATTAGTGGAAATAGATATGGGTTATTTCTCTTACCGTCATAGGGATAGCCAAATTCTATAGAATTGGCTATTGGTTGTGGGATGATATATTGGTCAAATGCTTCTATCGCTCCTCTGAACTCTTCTATAGTTTCACCTTTGACACGCCAACCCAAGAGAAAAGCAGAGATTTGTTCTGGTGGGACTTCTCCTTGGAGCATAGAAGTCATAGCCTCTTTTAGCTCCTCTTGTGTGAGGTCTCGGTTTCGTTTTTTGCCTGTTCCGACAGCTTTTAGGTATGGTAAGAAATCCATAATCATTGACCTTTTTTGTAAATTGTAACCAATTATCATAAAGAGTAGATAATAAAATATAATTTGTTCTATATCAAGTATTAGAAAAGTAAAGAATGTTATTATTCTTCCATAAATGATATAAAGGTAAGCGATGAAAAAGATTAGTTTTATGATATTGATAAGTATGCTTACGACTTCACTCTTTGCAAAGAGTGGTAAAACAGTTTTCGAGACTTATTGTTGGGGTTGTCATCATCAAACGGCAGTGGCTTTTGGTCCATCGTTTGAATATATAGCATCAAAACGAAGTGCCGAAGAGATAAGGGCTATGATTACTAACCCTAAAGAGGTATCCAAAATCTTTGAATACAAGAGAAATGCTATGCCATCTTTTCAACTTTCAGAGAATAATCTCACAGCAATTACCAACTATATTCTCTCTTTCAAAAAGGAACAAAAATAATGTTTAGATTATCCAATCTTCTCAACTCTGTCGTGGAGGGGAAACAAGCAAGAGTGCTTGATGGAAGTATCGCTATATGGAACTTCACTAACCGTTGTAACCTCTCATGTCTGCACTGCTACTCCAAAGCAGAGCTAAACTCAGAAGATACACTATCTACACAAAAGATAATTGATACTCTACCAAAGCTCAAAGCAAATGGTGTGAAGTTTCTCATATTTTCTGGTGGTGAGCCTTTGACTCGTAGTGATATTTATGATATAGCCAATAGTTGCAAAGAGTTGGGGATAGTTACATATCTCTCTACAAATGGACTCTATGTCAAGAAGTCCAACGCAGAAAAGATACTTGATACATTCAATTATATCGGTATTAGTATAGATGGAAGTCCTGATGTGCATGATGCTTTTCGTGGACTCAAAGGCTCGTTTGAAGCGTCGATGACTGCTGTTGATTTGCTCAATAGTTATGGCAAGACCAAAGTAGGTATCAGATTTACAATTACCAAAGATACTTATGATGATTTGGCATTTATATTTGAACTAGCAGAGAAACATAATATACCCAAAATATATATCTCGCATCTAGTATATTCTGGTCGAGGACTAGACAATCTAAAGATGGATTTGGACAAAGACCAGAGGATAAAAGCTGTAGAGTTTATTGTAGATAAGGCATTTGAGTATCACGATACTAAGCTTGATATTGAGATTGTAACAGGCAATATGGAGATGGATGCTATTTTGTTTTATGATAAATTCATCATCAAAT
>DAOVZV010000101.1 GCA_030634925.1 Sulfurovum sp. | reverse complement strand
AGATAATCCTCGTATTCCTAGTATGTTTGAGCATGGTATTATATTATTTACTGTACTATTTGCCAAAATCACACCATTTTCATTTGAGACTATTATTCTCTATATGCCATCAGTTATATCATCTCTAGTTGTAATTCCTATTATTCTTATAGCTAGACTTTATAATATGGCTATATGGGGCTTTTTTGCTGCACTTTTAGGAAGTATCGCTTGGTCATATTATAATCGTACTATGGTAGGATATTATGATACAGATATGTTTTCTGCTATGGCTCCTATGTTTATTTTGTATTTTCTTATGAAAAGTACAGTTGATTTTAATCTAAAATCAGCTCTTTATGCAGGACTATTTATTGCAATTTATCCATTTTTATATGACCAAGGTCGTGCTATTGTATTTGCTATAGGAATTATGTATGCTCTGTATCTTATCTTTCATCACTATAAAGAGAATATTACTTATAGCTCTTTGATATTGGTATTTGTAGCCCTTACTCCTCTTCCTTTGCCTAATCCTGATGCCTATATATTTAAGATAGTAATTTTATTAGTGTTATACTTTGTATTAAAAGATGATAAATTTGAACAAAAATTACTTATGGGAATATCTGCTCTTTTGTTTTTTCTTTTTATGTTTTATGGTAATGTATTTGGTTTGATTATGGGTAAGGTGATGAGCTATATAGCTACTGGTACTGCTGTAGAGGGATTACATTTTTATGGAGTCAAGCAAACGGTACGAGAGGCTGGACAAATACCTTTTTCTATGTTTGCTAAACGGACATCTGGTTCAGAGATTGGTGTTATATTGGCTTTGCTAGGTTATGTAGTTCTTGTATTTAGGCATCGTGCATTTATCTTGGCTTTGCCTCTTATTGGTATCGGTATTTTTGCATTGTGGGGAGGATTAAGGTTTACGGTTTATGCTGTACCTATCGCTGCGATGAGTGCAATTTATCTATTTTTTGTGATAGCAGAGTTTTTGAGTGATAAGAGAGTTAAGTATCTATTTATTATATTGGCTACTAGTGCTATGATATATCCAAATATTACACATATATTGGGATATAAAGTACCAACTGTTCTCAATAAAACAGAAGTAGGTGACTTGGACAAACTCAAAAGAATGGCAAAGTCTGAGGATTATACTTTAGCATGGTGGGATTATGGTTATCCTATATGGTATTATTCTGGGACATCTACTCTGATTGATGGAGGAAAGCATAATAATGATAACTTTATTATATCACAGATTTTGCAGAGTAGTTCTCCTGATTTTGTAGCTAACCTTAGCCGTCTAGCTGTAGAGACTTATGTCGATAGTAACTACTCTGTAGTAGCAAATAAACTATTTAAAAACAAGCAAGAAGACCAATTAGACCCTAATATATTATTAGAAGAGTTAGAAGATAGTAACTATAAGCTTCCTGCAAAGACTAGAGATATATATCTATATATGCCATTTAGAATGTTAAATATATTTCCAACTGTAGCAGTATTTGGAAATCTTGATTTGACTACTGGTAAAGCCCTAAGAAGAATATCTTTTCATCCATCTACTGCTACTAGTAGTCAAGATGGGATAATCAAACTTCAAAATGGTATAGTATTTGATGCTAAAAAAGGTGAGATTACTCTAGGACAACAGAAAAAGAGTGTTAAGTATTTTATAGTAACTCAAAATACTTCAACAGGAGAAAATAAACTACAATCTCAACTGTATCATGCAGACGGAGAGTATGCTGTAGTATTTATGAGGAGTTATGGTAAGTTTATTATGATGGATGTGGAGACATTTAATTCAGCTTTTGTACAGATGTTTATATTAGGTAAATATGATAAAGATTTGTTTGAGTTAGTTGTATCATCAGCATATAGTAAGATTTATAAACTAAAAAAATAAAATGATATATATTGTACTATTTTTTCTCTCTATATGTATAACATATATTATTAGGTTTTATGCCAAAAGAAAAGCTATCTTGGATATACCAAACGAGAGAAGTTCTCACACTTTACCTACTCCTAGAGGAGGTGGTTTGGGTATTATCATACTTTTTATTCTCTCTTTATTTTATTTTTATGATAGTATAGATATAGGACTATTTTATGCGTTGCTTTGTGTTATTCCTATAGCTGTTATTAGCTTTGTGGATGATATATTTACACTCTCTTCTACTCTTAGGGTCTCTGTACAGAGTATATCTGCTATTGGTGCTATATATTTACTCGGTGGAGTCAATCATATAGATTTTTTGATATTTGATTTGGATGGTTGGTGGCTCAATATATTGGCATTTATGACTATTATATGGCTTACAAATTTATATAATTTTTTAGATGGTATAGATGGATATGCTAGTAGCCAAGCTGTGATGGTAGGTTTGGGACTGTTTATATTTTTTCAAAATCCTTTGGGATTGGTGATAGTATCTATATCTTTGGGCTTTTTGATGTTCAATTGGCACAAGGCATCTATATTTATGGGTGATGTTGGTAGTGCCTCTTTGGGTTTTATCTTTGCTGTACTTATCTTCTATGATACCTCTAGTGGTAATATCTTGATTTGGATGATTTTGTTATCACTATTTTGGATAGATGCCTCTGTCACTCTAGTACGCAGATATATCAATGGAGAAAAGATAACACAAGCCCATAGAAAACACGCTTATCAGAGATTGGTTCAGAGTGGTTGGAGTCATAGTCTGGTTGTATTATCTTCTATTTTATTTAATCTAATATTTTTAATATCTATATATTTTGTACCCTCTTTATGGATACTATTTATCATTAATATTATATCTGTATTTATAATTATCAGATGGATAGATACACAAAAGGGTTTTGAATGATTGTCGTTACTCCTCTGAAAAGAACGATATTTTTTATTTTATTTGATATTATTTTATCTCTATCAACTCTATTTTTTGCTTATAAACTTAGGTTTAATTTTCATTTAGATGATAAGTATATGGAGAGTTTTGCAGTTGTATTTTTGGTTCTTTTGGGATTTAAAATTTTGGCTATGTGGTACTTTCGATTATACTCTATCTCATGGAGATTTGTATCTATATCTGAAGTAAAAAAGATATTTTATGCTCACATATTGGCATATAGTCTATTTATGGCTATTTTTTATATTTTTCATGATGTTTTTGTCCCTTTTCCTCGGTCTATATTGATGATAGATTTCTTTTTGTCTATTTTATTTATCGGACTACTTAGATTATCAAAGAGATTGATTATAGAAAGAGGAGGAGATAGTAGCCTGACTAAAACTCTGCTCATTGGTGTATCTCCTCTAGCCCAAACTCTGATAAAAGAACCAAAAGATTATTATATCTCAGCTGTCGCAGATGATTCAGATATGTTGATTTCTAGCTACTTTTCTAATATCAGAGTCCATAAGCTAGATGATATAGAGATGCTAGTCCAAAGAGAGTCTATAAAGGCTGTAATCATAGCCAAGCCTTTTGATACTATGCTTCAACAGTCTATTTATAAGAGACTAAATAGATTGGGTATATATAATATCAGAGTATTATCATTAGAAAAAGAGAGTCGAAAGCTCAAAAAGGTAACAGTAGAAGACCTATTGGCAAGACATCCAAAAGATTTGGATTTGGATAAGATAGAGAGGTTTATATCTGGTAAATCTATTTTGATTACTGGTGCAGGTGGTAGTATCGGCTCAGAGATAGCTAGACAATGTTCTGATATGGGTGCAAAGAGTTTGACTCTTGTAGATAGTAGTGAGTATAACCTATATCAGATAGGTGAGCAGATAGATGGAGCTAGATTGAGACTAGTTAGTGTGACTGATAGAGATAGGCTAGAAGATATTTTTGATGAGAGTTTAGCTGATTTGGTGATACACGCTGCTGCGTATAAGCATGTCCCTATATGTGAAGAGAATAAAGCTATGGCGGTATGGAACAATATCCAAGGTACTAAAAATGTGATAGATATAAGTATCCAAAAGAAAGTTGCCAAAGTAGTCATCATATCTACAGACAAAGCAGTGAGACCTACTAATGTAATGGGTGCTACCAAAAGAGTCACAGAGCTATATGCCAACAATGTAATAAGTAAATCTACAGAGATAGTAGCTGTACGATTTGGTAATGTATTGGGTTCTAGTGGTTCTGTCATACCCAAATTCAAGCAACAGATAGAAGATGGTAAATCTGTAACCGTCACACATCCTGATATTACGAGATACTTTATGCTCATACCCGAAGCGTGTCAATTGGTACTTCAAACAGCATCTATAGCCAAAGGTGGAGAGCTATTTATATTGGATATGGGTGAGCCAATCAAGATAGCAGAACTAGCCAAAAATATGATAAAGCTATATGGCAAAGAGGATGAGATAGAGATAGAATTTACAGGACTTAGAGCAGGAGAGAAACTATATGAAGAGTTATTATTGGATGAGAGTGAAAAGAAGACTCAATATAGCTCGATATTTATAGCAAAACCTACTAAATATGATATACGAAGACTAAATAGAGATATAGCAAATTTAATGAAAGCCAAAGATAAAGTAAAAGCTTTGCAAAAGATAGTCCCTGAGTTTGTGCGTAAATAGATTATAGTTAGTTCAATTTAAGGAATTTTTGTGAAAGATATGTACTATACACAAGTGGCGATTATAGGTGCTGGTATTTCTGGTTCGGCTCTGCTTTTTATGTTGTCTCGATATACAGATATTGAGTCTATTGGTATATTTGAGAAGTATAGTACTCCTGCGTCTCTAAACTCTTCTGCCAAAGCAAATTCACAGACTCTACATCTAGGAGATATAGAGAGTAATTATAATTTCTCAAAAGCCAAAAAAGTCAAAGCCTCATCTATTATGGTATCAAACTTCATCAAAAAATTCAATTATGAAGATAAGATAGGATTTAAAAAGACGAAGATGCTATTAGCTGTTGGAGATGATGAGATAATCATACTAAAGGCTAGATATAAAGAGTTCAAACCACTATATCCCTATTTACAATTATGGGATGAGAAGATACTAGCAGATATTGAGCCAAAGCTACTAGAGGGACGAGAAGAGCCTATTATGGCTATGGGTGTTAAGGGAGAGATAACTACAGTAGATTATGAGTCTCTTAGTAATGCTTTTATAGATTTATCACAAAAAGAAGATACAAATATAATTACTCATTTTGATAGTGATGTCAAGAGTATTAGCAGAAAATGGGATAAGTTTGTAATCCATACAGAAAATGGTGAATTTATGGCAGAGTCTATTGTAGTCAATGCAGGTTCTCACTCTTTGTTGTTGGCTCATGATATGGGATATGGAGATGATTATGCTATGTTGCCTATTGGAGGGAGCTTTTATTTTGCCAAAGAGAAACTCCTAGATAGCAAAGTCTATACGATGCAAAATCCCAAGCTACCATTTGCCGCAGTCCACGCAGACCCAGACCTCACAGCTGATTGGAAAACTCGCTTTGGTCCTACTGCTTTTGCTATACCCAAACTAGAGAGATACCATAGTATGGAGATACGCAATCTACTTGATTTGCTAAATTTAGATTCATCTGTATTGAGAGT
>DAOVZV010000073.1 GCA_030634925.1 Sulfurovum sp. | reverse complement strand
AAGTATTATTTACATAATCTAATATTATTATACCACACAACATCTTGTTATCTTATCTCAATTTTACAAAAGGTATATGATAATAATATTTTGTTTCGATTGGTGTCTTATTATATATAGCATACTTTTAGAATATAGCGTAAGATTTAAATTTTTTATCAACTACTTGGAGATGTATGACCTAAAGTAAAACTTTGTATGATGCTATTGTAGATGACTCCTTTAACTACTATCTGATATAATTCTACATCAATCTCATTTCAAGGTTTTATTATGACAGTTACTCGTTTTGCTCCATCTCCTACAGGATATTTACATATAGGTGGTCTTCGGACTGCTCTTTTTTCATGGCTTACTGCTCGACATAATGGGGGTGAGTTTTTGTTGCGTATTGAGGATACCGATATGGCTCGTAACTCTGAAGATGCCAAAGATGCTATACTCAAAGCGTTTGCATGGGTTGGGATGAGTCAAGATGGAGAGGTTGTATATCAATCCAAAAGATTTGAGCTATATACCAAATATATCAATCAACTCCTAGATGAGGGTAAGGCGTATAAGTGTTATATGTCCAAAGATGAGCTAACTGCTTTGCGTGAAGAGCAGATGGCAAACAAGGAGAGGACTAGATATGATGGACGATATAGAGACTTCAATGGTACTCCACCAGAGGGTATCGAGCCTGTCATTCGTATCAAAGCTCCACAAGAGGGTATTATTACCTTTGATGATGGAGTCAAGGGTGAGATAAATATAGCATCATCAGAGGTAGATGATTTTGTTATTGCTAGGGCTGATGGAAGTCCTACTTATAATTTCGTAGTGGCTATAGATGATGCTTTGATGGGTCTAAGTGATGTCATCCGTGGAGATGACCATCTATATAATACTCCAAAGCAGATAGTAGTATATAATACTTTGGGCTTTAAGTTGCCAAACTTCTATCATGTAGCTATGATAAACAATGAAAATGGCAAAAAACTATCAAAGAGAGATGGTGCTACTGATGTGATGGATTATAAGACAATGGGCTATCTGCCTGAAGCATTGCTCAATTTTCTAGTTCGTCTAGGTTGGAGTCATGGAGATGTAGAGATATTTAGTATAGATGAGATGATAGAGCTTTTTGACCCAAAGAATATCAATAAATCTTCATCTAACTACAATATAGACAAGCTTCTATGGCTCAATGCTCACTATATCAAAAATAGTGATGATGATAAGCTTGTCTCTATGCTATTGGATTTTGGTGTTGATTTGAGAGAAAATGACAAAGCATCAGAGATACTCAATGCTACCAAAGAGAGAGGCAAAACTCTAGTAGAGTTGGCTGAACAGATTAATCTAATCATCAATGCACCAACAAGCTATGATGAGAAAGCATCCAAAAAAGCATTCAAGGGTGAAGCAAAAGAGATACTAAATACATTTGCTGATATGCTTGTACTTGCATCTCCTACAACCAAAGAGGCTTTTCACTCTGTTATGGAGAAGATAGTAGCAGAAAAAGAGATAGGTTTTGGCAAGATAGGTATGCCTCTTCGAGTGAGTCTAATGGGAAGTATGACTGGGTCTGGTATGGATGAGATTATGTCTATATTGGGTGTGAGTGAGACTATAGCACGGATAGAAAAAGCTATAGCCTCTATTGCATAGGAGAGATTATATGCAGACATTTGAACCACTAAAGAGCCAAAATGATATAGCAGAGATAATATCTTCTGCTTTTGATGTTGGACTTGATATATCAGGAGATTGGGGATATAGTATGCAAGAGGCTACTATTATCTCATCTGTGGATAATCCTATTAATATATTTGAACATACTTTAGCATCTATGCGTACTTATGTACAGATGAATATGACTCTACCCAAAGACCAAAGATATGGAAGTATCAATCTAAATGAAAACAGTAGAGAAGAGATAGTAGTAGATAAACAAATCTATCACAAAGTTACATATCAGATTAGTGCTATGAGAGAAGATGAATATGCGTCTTTTATAGATGAATACAAAGAGGGTTATGGCAAAGATGGATTTGATTTGAATGGACATTTTAAACGAAGGAAATTAGCTACTTTGACTAGAGAAGATATATATTGGTTTGAGGTGAGTCAAGTATAAGGGAAATCCCTTATATCTTGGTGGTTATTTGATTTTCTTAGATTCTGTAACTGTGTTTTTGAGTAAATCAGTCCATGTAATCTCTACCATATCACCTTTTGCTCCACCCTTAAATTTGAATTTAAATTGTGGGTTTTTAGACCAAAATTGACTTGTAGATGCATCATATACTACTTTACCATTACAAGTAGCAGAGATATGAGTAATGAAGTTTGCATCTGTACCCTTTTTCTTTGCTTGGTCATAAGTTAGCATATCGTGCTTTGCCATTACTTTTACTTGTATAACTTCTTTTTTTAGTTTTGCTTTGATTTTCATATTAGCCATAATATTCCTTTTTTTTGCTATTTATTTTTTGACTCTTGTGCGAGAGGTTATTAACCCTCACATCCACCTTTTGCAACTTCAATATCGATAGAACCACTATAGAACTTACCATCTGTACCTTCTACGATAGCTGTGATTTTTCCAGTTACTTTCATCTTGATTTTAAGTGTATAATCAACAATTCCACCCTCTGCTAGTGCAAATACTGCTACTGCTGCTTCTGGGTTAGCATCTTGGAAAAGTGCTACTGTTTTTGCAGAAATGTCTGATTTGATTGTTACAGGGATAGCTCCACCATTTGCTGCTGGAGATGGTGCTTTTACACTTACGCCATTCTCTTCAGTTTTGATGTCACCATACTGTGCTTTGATAGCGTCTTTAACTGTTTTTGCAGTCCATGTATCAGGCTTTGTAGCTCTAAAGTCAATAGCACTCAAACTAGCTGGTACGGCTACCATAGCAAACATACTTAAATTTAAAAATTTTCTTCTATCCATTTCTTTTTCCTTATATTTTGATAAACAAAAGAGTGATAGCTATCACTCTTTTGCATTATTTTACTTGTAGATTGTGTAACGATTGTGATAGAAAATAACTATTTACTAGCATTTACCATATAATCAATTACTTCTTTCATCTCTGCTTCAGTAAGGCTCATATTACCACCTTTTGGAGGCATACCATTGATACCATCAATACCATTAACATAAACTTTGTCTATACCTTTGTTTAGTATAGATATCCACGCTTTTCTGTCTCCAACTGCTGGAGCACCCATATCACTAGTTGCGTGACATATAGAACAAGTCGCTTCATAAGTTTTTTGACCAGGTAGTGACTCTACTTCTTTCTCTTTTGGTAGGTGTTTCTTGATACTAATAGCTGGTTGATAATCACTAATACCAGCTCCTGATATACCAAGAAGTACAGGTTCACCCTCGAAACAATCTTTCATACATCTTGTACCGTTACCATAGTTAGAGAAATCATTAAAATAAACTCTTACATCTTCTATACCAGTTGGACCATCTATATTTGGCTCAAAACCATCTTTGTTTGGCATTTTGATTTTTAGAAACTTCTCTCTATCTAGTTCATACTCATCATCTACAAGTACACCATCTATCTCTATCTCATTTACAGAGAGGATATATGCTACAAGTGCGTAAGTCTCATTATCAGTCAAACTCATAGGAGCTGGATGAGGCATACCTGTTTTGATGTACCACCAAAGAGTACTAGCTTCTGGCCAATATGAACCGAAGTTACGAGTAGGACCATCATCATCTGGACCCATTCTCTGGTTTGTCAAACTCTTTTGACCCTCATAAGCGTTACCTTTTTGAAGTGCTGGATAACCTCCACCACCTGCTCCAAAGTCACCATGACAAGAACCACATTGATTTTCATATAGCTCATCACCATCTTCAACATTACCACTACCCTCTGGCAGACCTGTACCATCTGGCATTACATCTATATCCCACGCTTTTATCTCATTTTCAGTAGCTTCTCTACCAAATTTGATTTCATTTTTTTGCGTATTGACAAAATATGATGCCGTCTTTCCATCTACTACTGGATAAGTAGAACCACCATCAATTACTTTTTTACCATTAGGATAAGTACGAGACTCATTATTCCCTGCAAGAGAGGCTACAGTAGTTACTGCTAATGCCAAAGTTGCTGATATTAATATTTTATGATAAGACTTGAACATTTGTTACCTTTCCATCTGATGCTACGGCCCATGTAGAAGTAGCATTTCTATGATAAACACCCTCTACGCCAACTGCTTCTCTCTCTTGCTTGACACTAGGTTGGATATGACCTGCGTCATCTCTAGCTCTACTTGTAAGAAGCAACGCTTTACCCTCATACTTGTATATATAAGAAAATCTAGTCCATGCTTTTGGTAATACAAGACCTTTTAGACTAGCTTCTACATAGTTTTTACCACCATCAAAAGATATATCTACACCCTCAACAGTACCCATACCACTCCAAGCTAGACCACTAATCTCTATTACATCACCCTTTTTGAGGTCTGTCCACGGTTTCTCGGGACATGGAGATGTGATAATTGAGTTTACTTCGTTTGCGTAGAAATGTTGGATAGCTTTACCAGACTTCTTGAGTGCTGTATATTTAGCTGTTTCCTCTTTTGCATAAAAAGGCTCACTAGCAAATTCTAGTCTCCCTAGCCATTTAACACATAAGTTACCTTCCCAACCTGGGACAAGTAATCTGATAGGATAACCTTGTTCTGGTCTCAATGCTTCACCATTTTGACCCCATACAATCATCGCATCATCTAGGACTTTGTCTATTGGTATTGTTCTACCCATGTGAGAGTTGTCCATACCTTCTGCCAACATCCATAGAGCTTCAGGCTTGAGACCCAAATCTTTGATGATGTCTTTGATATATACACCTGTCCACTCAGCACAACTCATCATACCTTTTGAGAACTGAATAGATGGGAACTGAGGTCCTCTCCATTCTGGTCCACCGTTTGCAGGACACTCAATGAAGTGAATTCTACTTACGCTAGGGTATCTTTTGAGTTCGTCCATTGTGAGTACAAGAGGCTTCTCCAATAATCCGTGAATCATCAAACGATGCTCATTTGGGTCTATCTCTGCTGTACCACCATGACAACGATTAAAGAAAAGACCATTTGGCGTAATAATACCATCCAAATCAAATACAGGACACATAGCAATAGACGCGTAATAGTTTCCAGATGACAATAGCTTCGTATTTCTTCTAGTTACATTATGCTCATACGGAGATGGCTCACCATAGAGATTGTGAGTTACAGGATATCCAAACTTAGTCCCCCATGGTTTCTCTTCTGTAATCGCTGGGTCATCTTCTGCATTGATTTTAACAGGAGCTATCAGAGTAGCAGCTGCTAAAGCACTTACCGAATAAGTGGCTGTTTTTCTAAAGAAATCTCTTCTGCTTGAATCTTCTGCTGTGTGATTAGCAAGTTCTAGCTCTTCTTTAGATACATTAATTATCTTATTCATTATTCCTCCTTGATTTATTTTTGGAATGACAAAGTCATATCCCAAAATTATAGTTAAAATATATTAAACGAATAAGAAAAAGAGTCTTTTGTATAAAAAAACATCTCTTAGTGCTATAAAAATGTAACTTATATACACTTTTGTTATAAACTTTGAGTATAAAAAAGATAAGTAAAGTATATCAAATATTAACAAAAAATATGATAGGATTTCACTCAAAACAACCCCTAACATTAGAAAAAGGAGAGAGTATGTCAAAGCTTCATATAGGAGAAATAATTACTCTATTTGTATCCATAGAAGGCTTACCAAAAAGAGTCTCAAAAGAGATAATAAGCGTAGATACAAAAGGTATTATCGGTGATAAGTATTACAATAAAGATGTCAATCGCTCTGTACTTTTGACCTCTACAAGTAGTTATAAATTGGCAAAAAGCCATCAAATAATATTACCTTTTGGCTCACTAGGAGAAAATATACTCATAGATTATACACCATATCATCTAGCCTCAGGAAGCAAATTATATATAGGAGATAGCGTCCTAGAGATAAGCCAAAACTGCACAATATGTAACCACCTATCCAAAATAGACAAAAAACTACCAAAACTACTAAAAGATGATAGAGGTATATTTGTAAGAGTGTTACAATCTGGAGATATAAAAATAGGCGACAAAATATACCTAGAAGAGAAAATATAATGAACCCAATGCCATTATGTGGGATAGACGAAGCAGGGAGAGGTCCACTAGCAGGGTCTT